>JBEBCR010000129.1:0-14292 GCA_041157565.1 Planctomycetota bacterium
CAAGATCGCCGACAAGTCGTTCGACGGAAAGCGCGACAGCATCGACGGCGTCCTGTGGTTGCTGGAGCAAGGCAAGATCCTCCACGCGGCGGGGCGCTTCGAGGAGAGCAACGCGGCCTTCGAGAAGGCCGAGGCCAAGATCAACGAGTTCAAGGCCAAGGCGGTCGTCAGCGCCAGCGACCTCGGCGCCGAAGCCGGCGCGGTCGCGACGAACGCCAACGCCATCCCCTACGCCGGGCGTTGGCAGGACCGCATCCTGCTGCACACGTACAAGGCGCTCAATTACATGGGCATGTGCGACTGGGAGGGCGCCGCGGTCGAGGCGCGCCTGGCGTACGAAGCGCAGCGCGACGCGCGCGCCGCCTACGCCTCGGACATCGAGGACGCCGAGGAGGACGCCGAGACGCAGGAGGCCAAGGCCGCCATGCAAGCCGGCGAGAACCAGGAGAAGCTCGCCAGCGAGTATGGAGACGTGAAGTCGTACCTCACGCCCGCCTACGCGAACTTCTCGAACCCCTACACGTCCTACGTGTCGGCCGTCGCGCGCAGCATCGATGGTGACCCGGGCGAGGCGCTGGTCGACCTGCGCGACGTCGCCGCCATGGTGCCGGAGGCCAAGATGGTGGGCGAGCACGCCAAGGCGCTCGACTCGCGACCCGCCCAGACCGTGGCGAACACGCTGTACGTGTTCTTCGAGTCGGGTCCGGGGCCGCAGATGGTCGAGTGCAAGATCGCCGTCTTCGTGCCGAAGATCGGCTACGTGGCGCTCGCGCTGCCCAAGGTGTCGCCGCAGCTCGTCATGCCCTCGCGCATCGTGGTGCGCGCCAAGGATGGACGCGTGCTCGCCACGAGCGAGGCGCTCGCCTGCGCGGACAACATGGCGATGGCCGAGTTCGACGCGAACTGGGGCAAGACCATGCTGCGCACGATCACGGCCACGGTCGCCAAGGCGATCCTGACGTACGAGCTGCAGAAGGAGCACGGCTGGGCCGGACTGCTGGCCGGCAGCATCTACAGCGCGATGATGTCGAACGCGGACCTGCGCTCGTGGCGCACGGTGGGCAAGGAGTTCCAAGTCGCCTGCGCCGACCTTTCCGGCGGACGCGACGTCGAAGTCTGCCTCGCCGACAGCCAAGGCAACGTGATCGCGGCGCGCGCCCTGCCGCTGCCGCCCTCGGGCCCCGCCGTGGTCATCGCCACCAGCGTCATGCCGGGGCATCTCGAGGCGCATGTCGCCGCCAAGCCCAAGCCCAAGCCCGAGCCGCAGGCGGAGACGTCGGCGGCGCCGTGACGCCGCGTCCGACGCGGCGCGGGAACACGAAACCCCAAGCACCAAGCAACCATCCCATGAAGAACCTCCTCTGCATCGCCCTCCTCGGACTCGCTGTCGCCTGCCAGGCCTCCAACACGCAGGCCCCCGCCGTGGAGCGCGACCCCAACCTCGCCAAGGTGCTCTACGTCGGCGAGGTCTCGCTCATGCCGAGCGCCGAAGCCATCGTCGTCTCCAACGCCAACGGCCTGCTGGCCGTGCAGGCGCGCCTCAAGAACGGGCAGCCGCACGAGCGCAAGCTCGAGTACCAGTGGGAATGGCTCGACGAGCGCGGCATCGTCGTGTCGAGCCCCAGCACCACCTGGATCCCCATCGCCATCCGCCCCGGCGAACTCGCCAGCGTGCAAGGCACCGCCCCGACGCCGGCCTGCGTCGACTTCCGGCTCAAGCTGAGCAAGCTGCCGAACTGAAGCCGCGCTCGTAGTACCCTGCAGCCATCCATCCACAGGCCAGGCTTCGCGCCGGCCGCATCTAGCGAGAAAACCCAGACATGAACGCCAAGCTCCTCGTCCCCGCCCTGTGCCTCCTCTCCCTGGCCGCCTCCTGCGGTTCGCCCGCCAAGCGCGTCGATCCGTCGGGCAACGCCGGCCTGACCACCACCGAGGACATCAACTTCAAGGATTGGCAGGTCGCCGCCGCCGCCATGGTCGAGTCGCTCAAGGGCGACCCCGTCATGGCGCCGTACAACGTCGACAACCGCGCGATCATGATGGTGAGCAACGTCAAGAACAAGACGAGCCTCCACCTCGACACGAACCTGTTGACCGACAAGATCCGCATCGACCTGCGCAAGAGCGGCAAGGTCCTGACGACCACCGCCGTCGGCGCGGGCGGCAAGGCGGAGGAGGAGGCGAGCGCCCAGGTCCGCGAGCTGAAGGACGACCCGATGTTCGACAGTTCGACCGTGCAGCAGGACGGCACCGCCGTGGCGCCGAAGTTCGCGCTCGGCGGCACCATCACGCAGATCAAGACGAAGTCGGGCCGCGACAAGGAGTCCTACTTCAACTTCAAGCTCACGTTGACCGACCTGAAGACCGGCCTCGCCGTCTGGGAAGACGAGAAGGAAGTGGTCAAGCAGGAGACCCGACCGCTGATTGGCGGCTGAAACGAAGGAAGTCCACATCATGATCCGCAAGCTCGTCGCCTTGTTCGTCCTGTGCCACGCCAGCGCGTGGGCGCAGGAAGCCGGAGCCACCGCCGTCGAGACGGCCGTGTCCCGCTACCCCGACCTCAAGAAGCTCGCGTCCGGCGCGCTCGACGCCGAACGCGACGCCTGGCTCAAGGAGCAGGGCTTGAAGCTCGGGCCGGACAATCGCGACGGGCTGTGGATCCTGTGGTCGCAGGCGTCGATCACGGCGCCGACCACCAGCGACGGCTGGGCCAAGGCGCGGCTCGCCGCCTTCGCCGAGGCGCGCCTCAAGGCCGAGACCAACTACATCCGCGAGACGGCGGTGCGCATCGAAGTCGAGACGCTGCGCGACTACTTCGCCGACGACTCGCTGCGCGACCCGCGCAACCTCGAGCTGAAGGGCCACGACGAGCGCATCGGCGAGAAGGTGGCGCAGGTCGGCGAGGCGTTGCTCGACAAGGCGCTCGAGGAGCTCGACGCGAAGCCGGCCGCGGGGGCCAGCCTCCAGGACAAGCGCACGCTGCTGAAGAACACGCTGCGTCGCGCCTCGTTCAAGCAGGCGGCCGGCCGCGTCTCCGGAATGCGCATCCTGACCACGCTCGAGGGCACGAGCGGGAACGGCGGCACCAGCGTGGGCGTCATCCTCGCGTGGTCGCGCGACAACCAGCGACTCGCCGCCGCCATCGCCAGCGGACGCGGCATGTCCGATCCCAAGGGCGCGGCCGCGCAGAAGACGCTCGCCGAGCGCATCCCCAACGACTCCGAGGCGCTGTACGACCGCCTGGGCGTGCGCGTGCTCGTCGACGAGAAGGGCGATCGCGTGCTCGTCGGCTACGGCCAGGCGGCGCCGCTCGTGACGAACAACATGAGCGAAGAGCGCATGGAACGCGTGCTCGAGGCGGCGCGCGAGATGGCGTACGACGACGCCCTCGCCAACATGACCGACTTCCTCAACGCGACGCTCGTGTACCAGAGCCAGGGCGAGCGCACGGCCGAGATCGAGGACTACACCGCCAAGTTCGCGCAGGACGGCGTGTCCTACGAGGAGGAGGGCACGGTGCGGAACTTCGTGGACACCCTCCACGAGCAGGCCAAGCGCCGCGCGCTGGCGACGGTCAAGGGATCGAATCGCTTCCTCGACTGGCAAGGCAACCACCCCGACCACGGCCATCCGCTCGTCGGTTGCGTGGTCGTGTGGAGCCCCACGACCGCCAAGGCGGTTTCGGACGCCCAGCGCGGTGGCGCCGCCGGCGGCGTGCAGGGCTACGACGCCAAGGGAGGCACGCCCGGCGTGCGACGCAGCCGCGAGGACGATGGCGCGCCGCAGGGTGGTGGCGTCGCCGGTGGCGCAGGCTCGTTCGGCTGCGAGGGCGTCGAAGGCGTGGGCGTCGGCTTGGACCGCGCCAGCGCCGTGCTGGAGGCCCTGCAGGACGCGGTGCGCCAAGGCAATGGCCTGAAGATCAGCTCGGACCGCGTCGTGTCGCTGAAGTTCGAGGATGCGGTCACCGACATGGCCTCGAGCTTCCGCTCGCAGTCGTTGTCGGCGCAGGACATCTCGGTGCGCACCGCCGGACTCGTGAGCTCCTACGAGGTGCTCAGCGAGGAGCCGGAGGCGAGTGGCGGCAAGACCCGCGTCGTCGTGTGCGCCAAGATCCCGCGCTGGGATCCGGACAATCCGCGTCCGGGCGCCCGTCCGACGCTCGTCGTGCTGCCGCCCACCGCCGCGCGCGGCGTGTTCAAGGTCATGGGCGGCAACTACGACGCCGTCGCCGCCACCTCGGCCCTCGAGGGCGAGATGGGCCGCGACCTGTTCAAGACGCGCGCCTTCACGCTGCTCGAGCGCGAACGCCTGCAGGCCATCGTGGGCGAGCAGGCGCTGATCGCCTCGTCGCTGGCCGACCTGCAGGAGCAGGTCAAGCTCGGCAAGATGCTGGGCGCCGACTACCTGCTCGTCTCGAGCATCCAGGACCTGCACGCCGATCGCGAGGAGAAGACCATCCAGTTGACCGGCCGCAAGGTGGTCAAGCGCCACGGCACGGCGGTGATCGACTGGCGCCTCGTGTCGGTGGCGACCGGCGAGGTCCGCGACACGGACCAGGTGTCGCTCGCGCTCGACGAGGAGTCGTTCGCCCAACTGCAGGCGCGCAGCCCCGGCGCGCAGGTCGCTCCGGCGATCCTGTCGGCCTGCTCGCAGCGCCTCGCCGCCGACCTTGGCCGTCGCGCCTCGCCGATCGTGGTGGTCCATGTCGCCGGCGACGAGGTGTTCCTCAACCGCGGCGCGGGCGCCATCGCGCAAGGCGAGGAGTTCGACGTCTGGCGCCAAGGCCAGCAGCTCGTCGACCCGCAGTCGGGCCGCAAGCTCGGCAGCGCCGACAAGAAGGCGGCGCTCGTGCGCGTCTCGCGCGTCGAAGGCGACTACTCCGTGGCGCGCATCGTCAGCGGCGAACTCAAGGCCGAGGACGCCGGGGCGGTCTGTCGTTCACCCCGACCCTGAGCGCGGAGAGCACCCGCTCGAGGGCGACGACGACGCGGCCGCGCCTGATCCGCGAGGATCGGCGCGGCCGTGCTCGTTGGCGGCGAACCGTCCTGGAGGTTCAACCGCCCAACGCGCCCCCGTCGAGCCGCCGCAGCGCGACGACCGCGGAACGCGGCGGCAAGGCCGGGTCGTGGTCGGGGAACCGGCTCGTGGGGGAGCCATGGTTCACCCCGCGCGCGTCGCCACGCGCGTCGGATTCGCCAGGATGCTGCACCGCCACGAACAGGGTCGCGCCATCGGGCGTGAAGCACGGACCGCAGACCTCGGCGCCCACGGGCGCGCGGAAGAAGCGCTTGGTCAACGCGCGCCCCTCGCCATCGACGTCGCAAGCCCACACGCCGTCGGCGACCCCGAGTCGCGCGCCGCCATCGGTGGCGATCCACAAGCGCCCGCGCGGGTCGAACGCGCAGTTGTCCGGGCAAGTCAGCCAACCGCCTTCGTCGACGTCCGGATGGTACGAGCCAGGCTGCTCCGCGTCGCGCGGGTCGCCTCCGAGCAGGAAGACGTCCCACGCGAAGCGTTCGGCAGCGTGGAGCGCGCGCCCTTCCTCGTCGCGCGGCGGCTCGAGCTCCAGCACGTGCCCGTGCTTGTTGCGCGAACGCGGGTTGGCGGCGTCCGGCCTTTCGCGCCGCGTGTTGTTGGTGAGCATGGCGTAGACCTTGCCCGTGCGCGGGTTGGCCTCGACGTCCTCGGGCCTGTCCATCGGAGTGGCGCCGAGGAGCGTCGCGGCGGTTCGCGCCTCGATCAGCACGTCGGCCTGCGACTCGAACCCGTTGAGTCCGTCGAGTGGACCGTGGCCATGCGCGAGCGGCAGCCACTCGAGCGAGCCATCCTCGTTGAAACGCGCGACGTGCAGCACGCCATCGTCGAGCAGGTCGCGGTTCGCCTCGCGCATGTCCGGGTTCCAGGGTCGAGCGCTCGTCCAGCGGTAGACATGCTCGTCCTCGTCGTCGTCGCCCATGTAGACGACGACCCTGCCGTCGGGGGCGACGACGCATGTCGCGCCCTCGTGCTTGAACCGCCCCAGCGACGTGCGCTTGACGGGTTCGAACGACGGATCGTGCGGGTCGTACTCGACCACCCAGCCGTGGCGGTTCGCCTCGTTGAGCTCGTGCTCCAGCGCGAAGCGCTCGTGGTGCGCGGCCCACGCGTACTCGACCTCGGCGCCCACGCCCATGCGCGCGTGGTTGCGCTCCTCGCGCGTTCCGCGCGCCGATCCGGCGAACACCTGGTTGATGTTCTCCTCGCACACGAGCACCGTGCCCCACGGCGTCGTCCCGCCAGCGCAGTTGTTGAACGTGCCGAGCACGCGCGTGCCGGCCGGGTCGTCCCGCGTGCGCAGGCGCTGCGACCCCGCGGCTGGACCGGACACGCGCAGCACGGTGTGCAGCGCGTCGAGGCGACGGTTCAGCCTGGAGCCCTCCACCGGGATCCAGCGACCGGCGACCAGCTCGATCTCGACCACGCTGTGGCCTTGCGCCGACATCTCGCACTCCACCTGCGCCCGCGTCGCGCGGGCCAAGGCGTCGGCCTCGCTGGCGAAGCCCGGCAGCATCATGTGCAGCCGCGAACCTTCGTGGTTGGCGCACAAGAGTCCGCGCGTCGAGCTGTTCGAGCCCAACGGCAGCGGCACGAAGGCCAGGAAGTCGTTCTCGGTGCCGAACTGCAGGCGTTGGGATTCGGCCGACTGCGCGCCGACGGCGAAGCGCGGCGCTCCCGGCAGCACCGGGTCGCCCCACGCGAGCACGACTTGCGCCGAGTGGCCCGGAGCCACATGCATGCGCTCGTCCACGCCTTGCGCGAGCCCTTCGAAGACCAGGCTCGACGGATCGTCCTTGCGCGGCGCGGCGCAGCCGGCGGGGAGCGCGAAGGCCGCGGCCAACGCCGCGGATCCGCGCAGGATGTCGCGTCGCGACAGGCGCGCGCGCGCCAGTTCGTCGAAGGATCGGGGCTGGACCATGCGTCGACGATAGCGCGCGCGATGCCGCGCCGCGCGTCAAGGAACGATCAACTCGCGCCGTCGCGCGCGGGACCGCTACTTGCCGCCGACGGGCTTCTCGCCCACAGGACGGCCGTAGAAGTCGAACTTGCCCGACTTGTCCTGGAGCTTGTCGAACTGGAACACGGCGCCGTCCTCGCGGCGCAAGGTCAGCATCGCGCCGGCGGCCTCCACGGCGAACTTGCGCGCCTGGCCGACGGGCTCGGCAATGGCCTTGATCGAGCGGTCCGTGCGCATGCCGATCAGCGTGCTGAGCACGAGCTTGCGCTCCGAATCGACCGAGGCCGCGAAGATCCCGGATTGGAACTCCGGGTCGCCGAGCGTGCCGTTCAACAAGGTGTAGCCGACGTGGATCTCGATGGCCGCGTGCGAGCCCGCCACCACGAAGTAGCCGGCCTCCTGCCGACCCTGCGTGGGCATGTTCTTGTCCTCGATCTTCCTCAGCCGCCACGCGCCCTGCACCGAGTCGAGCACCTGCTCCTGCGAAAGAGTCGGCGCCGCCGGCTTGGGGCGCTCCTGCACGGGGGCCAAGGACAAGGCGACGAGGCACGCGCAGGCTGCGGCTAGGGCTTGCATGCCGCCATCATCCACCGGACGCGCCGCGTCCGGCAAGGGGCAAGCGCCGCGACTCTTCCCAAAAGCGACGCCTCCTTCAAGGTGGCCAAGGCGGCAAGCCGAGACTTCAACTCTCCAGCCCTTCCCGCTTGGGCGCGCGTTGGCGCCATTCCGAACATGATGCAAGGCGATTCGCACTACGAACCCCTCACGCCCGTCGAAGCGATCGAGTCGAGGCTCGACCATGAAGCCCGCAAGGGCCTCCTCAAGCTACGCAACCTCAACCAGCCCTGCGCGACACTGGGGGACGTGGCCTCGATCGACTTGAGCGAGGTCGCAAGCCTGCCGTCGGTGGGCGCCACCTACAGGCGCAGCATCGGCGCACTTCAAGAGAGCGTCGCGCGCCTGATGGCGCTCGCTTCCACGGCCGGCTCCGCATCCGAAGCCGCCTCGGCACAACGACGCCATGAAGCTCCAAGGCCGGGCGGCGCGGCTCGGTGGCTGAACCTGAGGCATTTCCGGGCCAAGGAACGGGACCTGATCTGGAAGCACCAGCGCGGCGGGATTCCCCCGACGGCTCATGAAGTCGCGAACCTCGACCTAGCCGCGTACGCGGAACTCAGGGGAGTGGGAGAGACGAAGCTCGACCTGTTCAGGGGCGTGCGCTGCAAGGCGCGTCTCATGCTGGACTCCCACAGTCCTGTCGACGGGACGATGATGGACAGTGGACGGCGCATGAACCTCGCGGACTTGGACAGGCACCTTGCCCTGTCCTTCGCGGCTTGGCTGGCGTCGATGGAGCCGGAGCGCGCGACGATCGCTCGCGGCTTGCTGGCGTGGGGCCAGGCACGGTTGAGCTCGCACGAACTCGCCAGGCAGCTAGGCAAGTCCGTCACATGGGTGAACCTCGAGCACGACAAGATCCGTCGCGACCTGCCCTGGTCCCTGGACATCCATCCGGAGGTCTTGCGTCGCAGCCTCGCAGGCGTGCGCTTCGGGCAAGCTGCGGATTCATTCCCGCGGCTGGCCGCGAGCATCCAAGAGGCCTTGTTCGTCGGGACTTTCCTGGAGCACTGCTGTCCGTCCGCGCTTCAAGACGCGGCCGAACAGGATTCGTTCGAGCGCCGGATCGAGGCGGCGCACGAGGCGATCTTGGCTTGCGAAGCCGGTCCACTCGATCCCCAGACCGTGGCGCTGCGGTTGCGCGAGCGTGGTTTCACGGTGGAAGAGGCGCACGAAGCCAGGGCGATCCTCTCGCGTCGGGGATGCATGCGGCAATTGGCGGAGACGTGGGATGCGAGCGGGCTGCCGGCGCAGCTGGCGGTGGTTCATGTCCTGTTGGGACATCCGGAAGGCGCGACGGCCGAGGATGTCGCGCGTGAGATCCGCGACCGTGGGTTGGTCGAGGGGTCTTTCGATGTTCGCGTCTTCCACGGCATGTCCTTGCAGCCTGTCCATTCGCTGTCGGGTGGCCTTTGGCGGCACGACAAGTTCCTCTCCGTCGATGGCGACGCGAGGCACGCGATGTTGGCCCAGCTGGCCCACGCTCTGCGCGCGTCAGGCTTGACCGAGATGAGAATCACGGAGCTGCTGTTGAGGGCCGGCCTCGAGAGTGCCTGCTGTCCCCACGAAACCGCGCGAGTGGTTCAGCTGGAAGGTCTTCCATTCGGCCTCGGGCTCCATGGCGGCGGCCCGGGGAAGTCCGTGCAGCTTCTTGGGGCTGGCTAGTCGGCGAAGGGCGCTGACGAGCACTCGCGACTCGGCGCTTCCCGACATCGGTCGTCGCCCCGTGCGGCAGACCCGCGGCGCTCGTTGGCTGGTTATACGGGGGAAGTTCGCGACCCCCTCGGACCAGCGTCATGGGGCGGCGTGTTGGCGCTAACATGGGCGGGATCGGGGCGTACCGCTCCGGTGCCGCCCCCGGGAGCCCGATGAAGACCTTCCTAGCCAGCTTGCTCGCCTGCGTCCTAGTCCTGTGCGGGATGGCGCGCGCGCAAGCAGATGTGCACGCCTCGGCCACGGTCCACGCCGTCCAGCAGGGCGCCGACGTCAAGCTCGTCGTCCTGGTCGAGATCGACGAAGGTTGGCACCTCTACCATGGCCCGACCGAGGCGGACATCGGCGAGGAGGGCGCGGTCGGACAGCCCACGACGGTCGAGATCTCCGGCGCGGGCTTCGCCTTTGGCGATTGGCGCTGGAGCGAGCCCGAGACCAAGACGCAGGACTTCGGCGACGGTCCGGTCAAGGTGTACGAGCACGTCGAGCAGCTGCGCTTGTGGTTGCGCGGCGTGGCGGAGCCGGGCGCGAAGCTCGAGGACATCCGCGTGCAGGTCAAGGGACTGACCTGCGAGAACGGCGATGGCGGCGTGTGCACGCCCTACGACGAGACGAAGTCCGTCGACGGCGCGGGCGCGGATTCGCTGTGGACGCAGTTCCCGGCCGACTTGACCGCCACCAAGGCGCCGCCCAAGCCAGCGCGGTCCGAGGGCGCCGGCGCGGGGGCCGGCGACGTCGCCGCGACGACCGACTACGGCTCGGGCGAGACCGAGGGCCAAGGCCTGTGGGCCTTCCTCTTGTCGGCGGTCTTGTGGGGGCTCTTCACGCTGCTGATGCCGTGCACGTACCCGATGATCCCGATCACGATCAGCTTCTTCACGAAGCAGGCCGCGGGCGGCAAGGGATCCACGCTGCCGCTGAGCCTCGTGTACGGCGCTGGCATCGTGCTCATCTTCGTGCTGATCGGCGTGGTCGTCGGCCCGGTCGTCATCGCCTTCGCCACGCACCCGGTGACGAACCTCGTCATCGGCGCCATGTTCCTCGTCTTCGCGCTGACCTTGTTCGGCGTGATGAACCTCAATCCGCCGGCGTGGATGATGAACGCGGCGGGCGCCGCCTCCAGCCGCGGCGGCTACCTCGGCGTGTTCTTCATGGGCGCGACGCTGGTGGTGACCTCGTTCACCTGCACGGCGCCGTTCGTGGGCACCCTGCTGTCGACCGGCGCGTCGCAGGGCGGCGTCGGCCGCATCGCGCTCGGCATGGGCGTGTTCGGGATGACCATCGCGCTGCCGTTCATGGGCCTCTCGATGGTGCCCGAGAAGGTCAAGGCGCTGCCCAAGGGCGGCGAGTGGATGAAGACGCTCAAGGTCTTCCTCGGCTTCGTCGAGGTCGCCGCGGCGCTGAAGTTCCTGTCCAACGCGGACCTCGTCTGGGGTTGGGGCTGGCTCTCGCGCGAGTTGTTCCTGTTCCTGTGGGCGGCCATCTTCCTCGTCGCCATGGCGTACCTGTTCGGCTGGGTGCGCATGAAGGACGAGTACGGCTCCGAGGACGAGCCCTCCGTGTCGCCCAAGCGCATGGTCGGCGGCTTCGCCACCGGGTTGTTCGCCATGTACTGCCTGTACGGCGGCCTCGGCCATTCGGTCGATCCCGTCATGACGGCGATCATCCCGAACTACTCGAGCCGCATCGGCGGAGAAGCGCAGGCCGAGGAGACCGGCCACGCCATCATCAAGGACGATTTCGAGGCCGCCGTCGCGCGCGCCGAGAAGGAAGGCAAGCTCGTGCTGGTGAACTTCACCGGCTTCACATGAGTGAACTGCCGCGTGATGGAAGAGAAGCTCTTCCCGCGCCCGGCGGTCGCCGGGGTGCTCAAGCAAGGCTACATCGAAGCGCGGTTGCACGTCGACGGCGGCCCCGCGTTGCAGGAGAACAAGCGCCTGCAGGCCGAGCTGACCAAGTCGGTGGCCTTGCCGTTCTTCCTCGCCTACGACCCGTCGGAGCGCAAGGTGCTGCGCAAGACCGCCGGCTTGCGGCCCGAGGACAAGTTCATCGCCTTCCTGAAGGGCGAATGAGGCGCCAGCCGGCGCCAGCGCGTCACCAGCCGAGCAGCCGCCCGCCCTGGTGCACCGCGAAGCTCGCGACCCAGGCCAGCGCCGTCATGTAGGCGAACAGGAACGCGGGCCAGCGCCACGAGCGCGTCTCGCGCTTGACCGCCGCCAGCGTGCTCATGCATTGGGCGGCCAGCGCGAAGAACACCATCAGCGACAGGCCGACGAGCGGCGTGTACACCGGCCGGCCGTCGGCGTGCGCCTCGGCCTTGATGGCTTCGCGCAGCGTGCCGGATTCCTCGTCCGCGTCGCCGCCGATGCCGTAGACGACGCCCATCGTCGACACGAACACTTCGCGCGCGGCGAACGCGCCGACGAGACCGACGCCGATCTTCCAGTCGAAGCCCAGCGGGGCGATCAGCGGTTCGATCGCGTGGCCGAAGCGGCCGCCCCAGCTCGAGGCCAGCGATTCGGACGCCAGGCGCGCATCCGCGGCCTCCACGGCGGCCGACTGCTCGGCCTCGGCGAGCGACGCCGCCGCTACCACGGCCTGCGCGTGGCGCGCCTCGGCGGCCTCGTCCTTGGGGAAGCTCAGCAGGAACCACAGCGCGATGGTGCAGGCGAGGATCACGCCGCCCGCCTCGCGCAGGAACGACCAGGCGCGCTGGCGCATCATGCCCAGCACGCTCGGCCAGTGCGGCAGGCGGTAGGCCGGCAATTCGAGGATGAGCGGAGCGCCTTGGCCGCGGAACAAGGTGCGCGACAACACCGCGGCCGCGGCCAGCGCGACCAGCGTGCTGAACAAGTACATGGCCGCCATCAGCAGGCCTTGCACGGGGATGAACCCGGCCACGACCGCGGGCGGCCACAGCGCGCCGATCAGCAGCGTGTACACGGGCAGGCGCGCGCTGCAAGTCATCAGCGGCACGACCAGCATCGTCAACAACCGGTCGCGACGCCGCTCCATCGTGCGCGTGGCGAGGATCGCCGGCACGGCGCAGGCGTAGCCGGACAACATCGGCACGAAGGCGCGGCCCGAGAGGCCCATCCAGCGCATGACGCGGTCCATCAGGGCCGCCACGCGCGCCATGTAGCCGGTGTCCTCCATCAAGCCGATGAAGAGGAACAAGAGCAGGATCTGCGGCAGGAACACCACCACGCTGCCCACGCCGGCCACGACGCCTTCGACCACGAAGTCGGCGAACAAGCCGGGGGGCAGCAGCTCCCTCGCCGCGTCGCCGACGTGGCCCATGGCGCCTTCGACCAGCCCGATCAGCGGGTCGCTCCAGGCGAACAGAGCCTGGAACACGACCACCATCGCTCCGAGGAACAACGCGAAGCCCAGCAGCGGATGCAGCAGCACGGCGTCGATGCGCTCGCTCTTCGTGCGCGTCTTCGAGGCCTGCACCACGAAGCGCGGCATGCGTTCGTCGATCCACGCGTAGCGCGCGGCGATCAGCGCGTCGTCGGTGGACCTTCCGGACTTGGCGGCGGCCTCGCGCGACGCCAGGGCGCGCGCGCGCAGCGCCTCGGGCACGCCTTCGAGCTCGTCGCGCTCCTCGACCGAGAGCAGGGCCCATTCGGCGAAGGCCCGCGCGCGCATCGCCGATCCCAGCGACCACGCCTCGGGCACTGCGCGGCCGACCTCCACGAGATCGGCTTCGAGTTCTTGCGGCAACTTGCGCCGCGGCGCGGGGCGCGCGTCGCCACCCATGGCCAGCGCCTTGGCGACTTGCTCGAGGAGCGGCGCGAAGCCGCGATCATGCAGCGCCGACACGAGCACGACCGGCGCGCCGAGTTCGCGCTCCAACGCGGCCACGTCGACGCGCTCGCCGCGCTTGGCCAATTCGTCGGCCATGTTCAGCGCGACGACGACCGGCGTGCCGAGCTCGAGCACTTGCAGCGCCAGGTACAGGTTGCGCGACAGCTGCGTGGCGTCGACGACGAGCACGATGGCGTCGGGGCGCGGCTCGCCGGCGACGCCCGCCACGCATTGCAGGGCGAGCTCCTCCTCGCGGCTCCTCGCCGCCAGCGAGTAGGCGCCCGGCACGTCGAGGAGCTGCACCTTGGCTCCATCGGGCAGCGCGCACTCGCCCGCCACCCGCTCGACGGTCACGCCCGCGTAGTTGCCGACCTTCTGGCGCAGGCCGGTCAGGCGGTTGAACAGGGTGGTCTTGCCGGTGTTGGGGTTGCCGGCGAGGGCGACCAGCGGACGGCGATCGGTCGTGGAGGAGTCCATGCGCGCGCCGTCAGAGCGGCTGCACCTGAAGCTCAGCCGCCTCGTCGATGCGCAAGTTGACGTGGCAGCCGCGCACCTCGAGCTCGAGCAGCCCGCCGAGCGGCAGCCGGCGCACGAGGCGCACCTGGGTGCCGGGCAGGAAGCCCATCTCCATCAAGCGTCGACGGAACGAGCGTTCGCCGCCCACGGCTTCGATGCGGGCCGCCTGTCCAGGGGCCATGGTCGCGAGGAGTGCCATAGATCTTGAGACCAAGTCTCAGTTTAGGACCCGGCCGCCCAGTGCGCCAATCCGCGGCCCGGGGGGGCGCGCGGTCTTGCCCAAACCATGCAACGGATCGCGCCGCGGGCCTGCAGCGCCTCCGCCCGCTATGCTCCGCCTCCAATGGACGCCAAGGAGATCGCCGGCCGCCGCGCGGCCGAAGAGGCGCGGCCCGGCATGCTGCTGGGCCTGGGCACGGGTTCGACGGTGCACTGGACGCTGCAGGCGCTGGGCGAGCGCGCGGCTCGCGGCGAGCGCGTGCGCGGCGTGCCCACTTCGCTCGACACCGAGCGCAAGGCGCGCCAACTGGGCATCGAGGTGCTGCGCCTCGAGGAGGTCGCCACGCTCGACCTCGCCATCGACGGCGCCGACGAGATCGATGGCCGCTTCCGCATGATCAAGGGCGGCGGCGGCGCCTTGC
>JBEBCR010000130.1:0-2779 GCA_041157565.1 Planctomycetota bacterium
CGTCGGCGACCAGCGCCTCGCCATCGGCGCCGAAGCGGCGCGTGGCGATGCCGACGAGCTCCTGCGCCATCTCCTCGGGCGCGCGGCCGCCGCCGGCGTTGCGCGCGGCGACCAGCGCCAGCAGCGCCACGCGCTTGGCGCGGTCGAGCGCCGCCGTCTCCATGGAGAGCCAATCGGCCAACTGGCGGAACTCGGCCGCCGCGGGCTTGGCGCCCTGCGCGACGCAGCGCTCGAGCTCCTGCAGCGCCAGCTCGCGCATGCTCGGCGCCGCGCCGGGCACGCTCGCCAAGGCGAGGCCCGCCAGGCGATCGCGGCGGGCCTCCTCGGACGGAGCGCCGACCCAGAACGGATGCTCGGCGCGCCAGAACGCCAGGCGATCGGCGCGCAACTCCTTGGGCGGCAGCAGCTGCCAGCGTTGCGCGTCCTTGACGGAGCGCACCAGCGCGGCCATGGCCTCGAACCACGGCTCGCTCTCGCCGGGTCCGAACGTGAAGCCCTTGGTGCGCGAGCGCACGCCGATCTCGACGTGGCGTTCGCCGCGACCGCGCGCGCCGCGCACGCCCGGCAGGATGGAGACCGACAGCACGCCCGCGGCGCGCAGCGACTCGACGACGGCGCGGCACTCGGCCTCGTCCAGGTAGATCACGGTGCCGCGCGCGCCGCTCTCCTCGGCGGCGGCGGCGAGCTCCGGCCCCACCAGCACCACGGCCTCGTCGGGCGCGAGCGAGTCCTCGAAGGCCAGCCGCAGGCCCGCGCTCTCGCTGGCGTCGACCTCGAGGTTGGCGCGGCAAGCGTGGAACTTCGGCCGCGCCTCGACCCACCACTGCAGCCACTCGGAGCCGTCCTTGGCGCTGCGGCGACCGGTCAGGGACTGCAGCCGGCGCAGCGCGGGCGCCTGCACCATGACGAGGTCGGCCTGGAACTCGCGCGTCGACACCACGTGGACCAGTCGATCGACGACCGGCCCGTCGAGCCACTCCGAGAAGCGCGCGTCCGCGCTGCGGAAGCCGATGCCCGCCAAGGACAGCGCGGCGACTCCCGCCACGAACGGATCGGTCGAGGACAGCGCCGCCAGCAGCGGATCCACGTGCCGCGCGTCGAGGACGCGCGTCGGCAGCAGGTCCTCGCGCTCGACGATGGCGAGCAGCGCGCAGGCTTCCTTGCGCAGGATCCAGCGCGAGGAGAGCGCCGCCTGCAGGAGGTCGGCGTCCAGCGTCGCGTCGACGCGCGTCGCCAAGGCGCGCTGCGCCGCCTGGGCCACGCGCGCCGAACCGTCGCTCGCCGCGTCGAGGAGCAGGCGCGTCGCGCGCGTCGCGCTCGAGATGCCGAGCAGGGAGACCACTTCGGCGCGCGAATCGACGCGCTTGCCCTTCAAGGCGTCCACGAAGAGCTCCGGGTCGAGCTTGTCCATCTGCCGCGACAAGTCGAGGCGCGCGGCGTTGCGCACCTGCGCCGACTCGTGCTGCAGCATCTCGACCTGGAAGCGCGGCGAGGCGCGCACCGGATCGCGCTCGCACACCGCCTTGTACAGGTGCGGCGCGGCGGCGGCCGGCGGACCTTGGCGCAGGCGCTCCACCACGAGGTCGGCGTCGTTCTCCCTGGGCGCCACGAGCAGGGCGCGCGCCGCGGCCACGACGAGCGGGGCGTGCGGATCGGACAACGTCGAGCGCGCCAGCAATCTGCCTGTCTCGCCCGCGGCGACCAGCGCCTCGGTGGCCGCGCGCACGGCCTCGTCGTCACACGACTTGGCGGCGCGCACGCGCGCGATGGCCGCGGCCACCTCGCCCTCGGCGAGGAGCGAGGGCGAGGGATTCGAGGCGCCGGGGGCCGCGTCGCCGCTCGTCGTCGCGGGCGCCGGACCAGAGGACGCTTCGGCGCCGGCCTGGGCCGCGCCCTCCGGCGCCTTGGCGCGCGGGCGGCTGCCGATGACGAGCCTGCCGTCGCCGCTCGAGGCGTCGGGCTTCGAGAGGCCGGGGCCGGATTGCTGGGGGGAGCCGACCTGCGGCGTGTCCTTCTTGCACGAGTCGCACCACGCCAACGGGCGACCGGCCGGGTCGGTCCTGCCGCTCGCCTGGTTGGTCGTGTTCTTCCAACCGCAACTGGCGCAGTACGTGGCCGGAGCCAGGTCGCCCTTGGGCTTGGCGGCGCCGGGCCGGGCGCCGGGCAGCACGAGTTGCGCGGGCGCGGCGGGCGCGAGCAGGACGCAGGCGAAGAGGAGCACCGCCCTGGCGCCGAGGCCGCGGACGCGGCGGGCGGCCATGGGGTGGGCGGCGTGCAGGCAATCGAGGTCGCGGCGCATGGTGGGATCCGGCGAGGAGGATAGCGCGGCGCGGTCGTGGATGCCCGAAAGCGGCGCGGCGGACCCGCGGAAGCGAACCATGGGCCTCGTCGCCGACGCCCCATGGCTGCTAGAAGACGGAGCATGGACACGAACGGGGCAGCGGCGCTCGGGGCGGGTGGCGTGGTGGAGGGACCGAGGGTGGCGAGCCTCTTGCCGTGCGCCACGGAGATGGTGGCGCTCCTCGGAGGGCTCGACCAGCTCGTCGGCGTCTCGCACGAGTGCGACCATCCCCCGGGACTCGGGGGCCTGCCGCGCCTGACGCGCACGCGCGTGCGCCACCCCGCCTCGGGGGCGGCCATCGACGCCTTTGTGCGCGCCCTGCTCGAGCAGTCGCTCTCCGTGTTCGAGGTCGACGCGCCCGCGCTGGCGGCCGCGCGCCCCGACGTCGTGCTGACGCAGGACTTGTGCGACGTGTGCGCCATCTCGAAGGAGGCGGTC
>JBEBCR010000131.1:0-3295 GCA_041157565.1 Planctomycetota bacterium
GAGCCGCAAGAGGCGCCCACGAGGCGCCTCTTGCGCTTCCTTTGGCTGGACGCGCGCGGCGGCAGGACGCCGCTCGACCTGGCCTCGGACCGCGCGGCGCGCGCGCGAGGACCTGCATCCCTCGCCACGCGCCGTTCGAAGGCCTATCGTGTCGCCACAGGCCCGCCCGTGCCCGATCCCGCACAAGTCGAATCCATGTTCGCCCGCATCGCGGGCGTCTACGACCTGCTGAACCGCACCCTCTCGCTGGGGATCGACCAGCGGTGGCGCAAGCGCATGCTGCGCGCCGCCGGCGAGGTGCGCGGGCGCGACGTGCTCGACGTGTGCTGCGGCACCGGCGACGTCGCGCTCCTCTTCGCTCGCGAGGGCGCCTCGGTGGTCGGCGTCGACTTCACGGCGCCCATGCTGGCGCACGCCGTCAAGAAGGCCGATCGCAGCGGCTCTTCGGCCGTGTTCGTGCGCGGCGACGCCATGCGCCTTCCCGCGGCCGACAAGAGCTGCGACGTCGCCACGATCGCCTTCGGCATCCGCAACGTCTCCGACCGCGTGGGCGCGCTGCGCGAACTGGCGCGCGTCGTGCGTCCGGGCGGCCGCGTCGTGGTGCTCGAGTTCAGCATGCCGCCCGGAGCCCTGCTCGGCCGGCTGTACAGGCTGTACTTCACGCGCATCCTGCCGGCGATCGGGCGCTTGGTGTCCAAGGACAGGGACGCGTACGAATACCTGCCGCGCACCGTGCTCGCTTGGCCGGCGCCCGAGCAGTTCGCCTCCGAGATGCGCGGCGCGGGGCTCGAAGGCGTCGAGTGGGACCTCCTGACCCGCGGCATCGCCTGCCTGCACGTGGGCCGCGTGCCGCAGGCGTCGTGAGCCGCGCCAAGTCCAAGCACCCGCCGACGCGCGCGAGCCTGGATGCGTCCGAGCGCTGGTTCGCCCGCGACATGGCGCTGGGGTTGTGCGCGTGCGCGCCGCTCTTCGTCGCCTACGAGGCGCTCGGGCTCGACTCGGGCGCGCGCAACGCCGCCGAATTGCTGCTCACGCTGCCGCTGCGGCCGCTCGGCGAGCACGAAGCGCTGGCGCGCCGCGTCGCGCTGCTCGTCGGCTTCTTCGCCTGCCTGTGGACCCTGTACCAGCCGGGCTACGCGCTGCTGCGCCGGCTCGCGGGAGTCGCGGGCGAAGGACTGGTCGTCTCGCTCGCCTTCGCGCCGCTCGTCGTCGGTCTGCACATGCTGCTCGACGCGCCCGTTCCGGCATCGCTCGCCGTCGCGTCCGCGCCGCCTCCGCCGTCGCTCGAGCGCGCGGGGCTCGTGGTCGGCGGCGCGGCCTGGGAGGAGCTTTTCTTCCGCGTGGTCCTCGTGGCGCTCCTTGCGCGGCTCGCCGCGCGGTTCTTCGAGCCCCTGGCCGGATCGGGGCGCGCCGCGCGCGTCCTCGCCTTCGTCGCCGCCTCCGTGCCCGTCGGGCTCTTGTTCGCCGCCTTCCACCTGCGCGCCGTCAACGCGCCCTTCGGCGGGGGGGGCGAGCCCTTCGATCCGGCGTTGTTCGCCTGGCGCACGCTCTCGGGCATCCTGCTGGCGTTGCTGTACGCTTGGCGCGGAGTGGGGGTCGCCGCGTGGTGCCACGCCGGGGTCAACATCCTGCTCCTGGCCGGCGCGACGCCCGGCGTGTTCCTGTGAACGGACCAGAACCATGACACGCTACTTCCTCGGCATCACCGGCGCCTCGGGCCATCCCTACGCCGAGGCGCTGCTCAAGGCGCTGGTCGACTGCGGCCACGAGGTCGACGTCGCCATCACCGAGGCGGCCGCCAAGGTGATGCGCCACGAACTCGGCGTCGATCCCGGCGTCCACGGGGAACTGCTCAAGGAAGCGCTGCCCGCCTGGATCGGCGCCGAGCGCGCCGCCAAGGTGCGCGTGTTCCGCTCCGACGCCATCGAGGCGCCGCCTTCCTCGGGCACGGCGCTCGTCGGAGGCGCGATCCTCTGCCCGTGCAGCATGGGCACGATGGCGCGCGTGTCGGTCGGGTTCTCCTCGAACCTCGTCGAGCGCGCCGCCGACGTGGCGCTCAAGGAAGGACGCAAGCTCCTGATCGTGCCGCGCGAGACGCCGCTGTCGGTCGTGCACCTCGAGAACATGCTGCGCCTCGCGCGCCTCGGCGCCATCGTGCTGCCGGCGATGCCCGGCTTCTACCATCGCCCGCGCACCAAGGAGGACCTCGTCAACCACGTGGTGGGCAAGATCCTCGACCGCATGGGCGTCGAGAACTCGGTCGGCGCGCGCTGGAAGGGGCTCGATGCCAAGGTCGAGGCCGCGCGTCCGCCCGAGGACGAGGGGCTCGAGCGCGCGCGGCGTCCGCAGGGCGCGGAGGAACACGAGTGACGCCCGCCACCGGCACGACGCGCGCGGGCGCCGCGCGGTTGGCGGACTGGCTGTCGCTGGTGCGCTTCTCGCACTCCATCTTCGCGCTGCCGTTCGCGCTCATCGGCGCCGCCATGGCCGCTGGCGGCTGGCCGCCGGCGAAGGTGCTCGCGCTCGTCGTCCTGTGCGCGGTGTTCGCGCGCACATCGGCCATGGCGTTCAACCGCTGGGCCGATCGCGCCATCGACGCCGACAACCCGCGCACGAGCGCTCGCGAGATCCCCGCCGGACGCATCGCGCCCGGCGCGGCGCTGGCGCTGGCTGCCTTGGCGGCGGCCTTGTTCATGGCCTGCGCCTGGCTGCTCAACCCGCTCGCCGGGTGGCTCTCGGCGCCAGTCATGGTCGTGCTCCTCGGCTACTCCTACATGAAGCGCGTCAGCTCCGCCGCGCACCTCGTGCTGGGGCTGGCGCTCGCCATCGCGCCGCTGGGGGCGTGGATCGCCGTGCGCGGCGAACTGGGCGCGGGCTTCGGGGCCGCGCTGTGGCTCGCCGGCGGCGTGCTCTCCTGGGTGGCGGGCTTCGACCTGATCTACGCCTGCCAGGACGCCGAGTTCGATCGCGGACGCGGCCTGCACTCCATCCCCGCGCGCGCAGGCGTGGCCTTCGCGCTGCGCCTGTCGAGCACCCTGCACGTCGCCTCGACCGCCTGCTTCGTGGCCGCCGGAGCCGCTGCGGGCTACGGTTGGACATGGTGGGCGGCGCTCGTCGTCGCCGCGGCGCTGCTCGTCTGGGAGCACTCCATCGTCAAGCCGAACGACCTGTCGCGCGTCGACGCCGCCTTCTTCGCGGCCAACGGCTGGGTCAGCGTGCTGCTCGCCGCCGGGGCGCTGGCGCACTACGCGCTGGCGGGCTGGGCCGGCTAGGATCGGGCGCGGAGACGCAGCCA
>JBEBCR010000132.1:0-2691 GCA_041157565.1 Planctomycetota bacterium
GCGGCGGGCCCCGGCCCCCGCCGCGCCGCGCGCCATTTCCGGTCCCGTCAAGCGCGCTTGACGAGCCCCGGCGGTGGCCGCAGGGCTGCCACTTCTTCGTGCCCGGCGCCGTCCAGCGGCCGATCCACTCGAGCACGGTCTCGTGCCATTGGATCGAGTTGTGCGGCTTGAGGATCCAGTGGTTCTCGTCGGGGAAGTGCAGGAAACGGCTCGGGACGCCGCGCCGCTGCAGGGCGGTGTACGTGCTCATGCCCTGCGTGTCGACGACGCGGAAGTCGTTCGCCCCGTGGATGACGAGCGTCGGGGTGGCCCACTTCTCGACGTGGTCGATCGGGTTGTGGTGCGAGTAGCTCTCCGGCGCCGTCCAGGGCGTTCCGCCGCGCTCCCACTCGGGGAACCACAGCTCCTCGGTGTCGTAGTACGCCATGCGCTCGTCGATGTTGCCGGCGTGGCACACCAGGGCTCGGAAGCGGTCCGTGCGTCCGTTGATCCAGTTGATCATGTAGCCGCCGTAGCTCGCGCCCAGCGCCACGCAGCGGTCCTTGTCGAGGAACGGGAACTGCTCGAGCGCCGCGTCGAGGCCCTTCATCAGGTCCTCGTAGGGCGCGCCGCCCCAATCGCCATTGATGGCGTCGGTGTAGGTCTGCCCGTAGCCGGTCGAACCGTGGAAGTCGACCATGATCGCGGCGAAGCCGGCGCCGGCGTACGCCTGCGGGTTCCAGCGGTAGTGGAAATGGTCGCCGAAGCTGCCCTGCGGCCCGCCGTGGATCAGGTACGCCACCGGGTAGGTCTTCTTCGGATCGAAGTCGACCGGCTTGACGAGGAAGCCGTGGACGGGCGAGTTCCTGTGGCCGAGGAAGACGAACTGCTCGTAGTCGCCCATGCGCGCCGCGGCGAGTTGCCTTTGGTTGTGCGCCGTCAGCGCGCGCACGTCGCCGCCGGAGAAGTCGCAGCTGCGCACCTCCACCGGCGACTTGAGGTTGTCGTGCAGGTGCACGAGGCGCGTGCCCGCCACGCGCGGCGCCGCGTTCGAGCCCTTGGACAGCACGCGACGCACGGCACCCGTCTCGGCGTCGACCTGGAAGATGCTCTTGTGCCCCATGTCGTCGGCCGAGCACCAGATCGACTTGCCGTCGGGGGCCCACGCGATCTCGTCCGGCGAACGATCCCAGTCGAGCGTGATCTCGCGGCCCTGGAAGGTCTTGGCGTCCACCACGGCGATGGCGCGCCGGTCGGACTCGTAGCCCGGGCGGCGCATGCGCAGGTAGGCGAGGCGCGAGCCGTCGGGCGAGTGGGCCGGGTTGCCGTCCCAGGCCGAATTCGACTCGGTCAAGGTCGAGACCACGCCGTCCTGGTCCAGCAGCACGCGGAACAGGTTGGTGTCGTAGGCCCACGCGGCGTCGCCGGTGTACAGCATGCTGGCGAACACCACTTCGGTTCCGTCGGGCTTGATGGAGACCTCCTCCATGCCGCCGAAGGGCTTGGTGGGCACGTCGCCGTCGAAGCCGGGCACGATGTCGCGCGTGGGCCGGCCCTGCTCCCACAGGAAGAGGTGCGAGCGGCGTCCGTCCTCCCACGAGTCCCAGTGGCGGAAGAGCAGGGTGTCGTACAGGCGGCCCGAGCCGCGCTGCTTGGCGACGCGCTCGTCCTCCTCGACGCTCTTCTTCAGCGAATCGGGGCCGACGATCCGCGGCCAGACCTCCATGGCGAGCAGCAGGCGCCCGTCGCCCGGGAACGGCAGGAAGCCCTCGACGTCCAGCGGCTCGCTGGTGACCTGCCGCGGCTCGCCGCCCTCGAGCGGCACGCTCCACACCTGGCTCTTGCCCGAGGCGCGCGAGAGGAACAGCACGCTCTTGCCGTCGTGCGCGAAGCGCCCGCCGACCTCCGAGCCCTCCATGCTCGTCAGGCGCCGCGGGGCGCCGCCAGCGACGGGCACGAGCCACAGGTCGCTCGCGCCGCGGTTCTTCTCGAGGTCGGTGCCGCGCAGGTTGTAGAGCGCCAGCGTTCCATCCTTGGAGACGGAGAGGTCCGACACGCGGTCCATCGCCAGCATGTCGTGCACGGAGAAGGGGTGCGAGGCGCCGCCTTGCGCGGACGCGACGGAGAAGAGCAGTGCGATCAGCATTGGTGTGTGCCTCGGCGCCCGGCCACCACGGCCCGGCGGGGCGCAGATGGTAGCTGGCCGCGCCGCATCTGCTCGACAGCTGCGCTGGTCGGGCTGGCGGCGCCCGCCTTCAGCGCATGGCCTGGCGCTCGGCCTCGATGCGGTCCAGCCGCTCCAGCAGCACGCCGGCCTCCTTGGCCGCCACGCTGGCCGGGAGCTCCGCGCGGATCGCCTGCAGCCGTTGCCTGGCGGTCGCGCGCTCCTTCGAGCGGGACAAGTGCATGCCTCTCGTCGCCCGCACCTCGCGCTGGGCCGCGAACTCGCGCCGGGCGCGCTTGTCCTGCTCGAGCGCGTCGAGGGCCGCAAGCACTCCCTCGCGCCGCTCGTCCCCGAGGAGCGCCTTGCGCAGTTCGTCGCCGCGCAGGCGCATGCCGAGCCAGTCGCCCTCCAGCCTCGCCGCCTCGAACAACTCCACCTTGGCGTCCAACTGCCGCTCGATGGCCGCCGCGAGCGCGGCTCCGTCGGCGAGCATGGATGCGCGCGCGCAGGCCTTGCTCAACTCACCTCTGCGCAGGGCCTGGCGCACG
>JBEBCR010000133.1:0-2543 GCA_041157565.1 Planctomycetota bacterium
GCTGCGTCGCCGGCGCGGTCGTGCGCCTCGGCACGCGCACCAACAGCGGCGGCGCCTCGAGCTATCCCGCCAGCGGCGACCTGCCCGTCTCCGTGCGCGGCGGCATCACGCAAGCCGGACAGCAGCGCCACTACCCGGCCTGGTACCGCAACGCCGCCGCGTACTGCACCCCCAGCAAGTTCAACTTGACGAACGGGTTCTCGGCGACCCGGCAGCCGTAGCGCCACGCGGCACTGAGTTGGTTCGATCCGGGGCAGTGGTAGCGCGTTCAGCTGGCTATGGCGAACACCCCGACGGACCAAGCCTCGTCCCAAGCGGCGATCTCTGGCGACGCGCCTTGAAACGACCGCCACGAGCAACGTGTACGGCCTCGAGAAAGGCGGCCGCGGTGCCGAGGCCCACCAAGGGCGTTACCGCCATCTGGCGACCAACTAGAGATGGCTGGGATGGTGGATTGGCGGCGACGCGACGAGACCACGTCGCCGAGCACGAGCATTGAAGAAGCTGTTCCTAGATGACATGCGTTCGCCACCGGATGCGAGCCGGTACGTGATCCGATCCTGCGAGGAGTTCGTGGCCCATAGCGAGTCGCACGGGAAACCCGCCGTGATCAGCTTGGATCACGATCTCGGCGATCGGGTTCCTACCGGAATGGGCTGCGCGAAGTGGCTTGTGAAGACTAGACAACCGCTGGCGGAATTCGCGATCCACTCGGCCAAGACACACGCTGCGCGGCCAATCCACGAGGCTTGGAACTGCCATGCGGCCATCCGCGCGGCAGTCACGTGCCTGGCACCGATTTGCCCAGCATTTCTGTGCGCGGCGCAGTTCCTGTCACTGGTGGCGTGCGCCTCTACCAAGTGTGGTTCCGCAACAGCGCGACGTACTGCACCTCCTCCACCTTCAACCTGACCAACGGTCTGCGCGTGACCTGGTTGCCCTAAGGCCCGGAACGCTCCAGTTTTCTGCGGTAATAGCGCGTTGCGAGTGCGATGCCGAGACCGCCTACGAGCCCCGGCGCGGTCCACACCACGAGCGGCGGAAGGTGGCTTTGCACAGCCTCTGGAATGCGCTCGTAGTTAACAACAAAGAACGCCGTCAGCGTTCCGATGCATGCCACGAGCATCCCGAAGAGATGCTCATACCACCACCAAAAGCGGCTGCGCGGCGCTCGCCCCAGCACACGCGCAAAGCGCAAGCCAAACACCAGATTGAGCACACCGAAGATGCCAAAGAGCACGGCCGCGCCTTGCAGCCAGTAGGCAAGTGTCAGCACCCCAGAGCCCACCAACGCCACGACCGCGATCCAGTCAGGCAACGAACGACTGACGGCATCGCGCTGCTTGTGGCGCACCATGGACACGCCCCACCACGTTGCAGCCGCCGACTGCAACGCCACCAGCGACAGGAACAGCGGCCCCTGGGGCTTGTCAGGTTCACTTGTCAGGCGCAAGGCGCTCGCCACGACCGCGCTCACCGACACCCACGCCATCGCCCACACGAACACGCGTCCCGCCTTGCGATGGACCACGCCGCCCTTGGCGCTGAACAGCGGCACCCACATCGACACCAACGCGATGACCCCGCCCAGAGCATGCGCCCAGGTCAACAGCTCTTGCATGGAGCCCATCTGACCTATTTCGTGTTTTTCCTTCCACGAATCGGCCCTGAACAGCCTGTGCAAGGACCCCACGGAAGCAATCCACACCCTCCTGCCCACGCGAGACTACGATGAACTTCATGCCGATCCCCGCCGTGCTAACCCTCGCGATGCTGTCGATCGTTGCACCCACAGCGCTCGCCTCGGGCTCGGCTCAGCGCGTCCCGACCAAGCCGCAAGCACCCGCGCCCGTGCCGGTCACGCCGTGCGGCCCGGTGGGGACGAGCCACCCGGTGGGCTTCACGCCCGGGGTCGCGACGCCGAACACCTTCATCACCGCCGCCGATCCGGACGCGCGGCAATACCTGGTCCGCGTGCCGAGCACCTACTCGACCGCCCATGCCCCCTACCCGGTCGTGTTCATGCTGCACGGCACCGGGCAGACGGCGCAGATCGCGCTGACCAACACGACGTGGAACCAGGCTTCGGAGACGCTCGACTTCATCGTCGTCTACCCGCAGGCGCTGCCGTACCTCCTGCTCGACGGCACGACACGCACAAAGTGGCACACGGACGAGGTCGCGGCGAACGTCGTCGATCCTTCGGAGCTGCCGCTGGCCGACGACGTCGTCTTCCTCCGCGAGCTGTACAACTCGCTGGCGACGTACCTCAACATCGACTGCACGCGCGTCTACGCCTCGGGCTTCTCGAATGGCGGAGCGTTCGTCAAGACCAAGATCCACGTCGACCTGGGCGACATCTTCGCCGCGACGACTTCGGCCGGCGGCATCGGCGTCGGCGGCGGCACGGCCGCGCAGTACTACCCGACGAACGGCTTCGACTTCCGTCCGCACTTCGAGGTCGTGGGCACGCTCGACGACAACAAGCGCGACAACTGCGTGGCGCTGGGCGACCTGAACCCGGGCGACCTGCTGCCGCGCCG
>JBEBCR010000134.1:0-4848 GCA_041157565.1 Planctomycetota bacterium
CGGCAGCAGCTTGGCGCCCTCGGCGCCCATGCGCTGGTTCCAGGCCCGCGCGTCGACGCGGTCGCCGGCCGACACGACCAGCGACAGGCCCGACTCGACGGCGGTCGCGAGCTTGGCGGCCACGCTGGGCGCGGGCGCGTCGCAGGCGGCCAGCCAGACCACGTCGTGCTTGGAGTAGTCGACGTCGGGGCCGCCGAGGTCGAAGGGCTCGATCTCGCGCACCTCGAACGGCGCGCGGGTCGTCAGCGCGCCCTCCTCCGCGATCGGCGCCAGCACGGTCTTGGCGTAGCCGAACTCGTCCTCCTCGAGGCGCGCGCCGCGCGCCCCGTTGACCAGCAGGATGCGCACCGCGCCGGGCACGTCCACGACCACGGCGCGCTGGTCGTCGACCGCCAGCCGGTCGCCGGCCTCGAGCCGCGCCTCGACGAGGTGCGCTCCGGCCGTGCCGAAGGTCGTGGTGCACGAGGCCTCCACGGCGCCGCGCGCGGGCACGTCGACGATCTGCTGCGGCCTGCGCTCGCCGTCGACGAAGAAGGCCACGCGCACGCCGCGCGCGTCCTTGTCGCCGTGGTTGCGCAGCGAGGCCCGCAGCTCGACCGGCGAGTCGGGCGTCGTCGGCCGCTCGAGCGGCGCGATGGACTCGACGGACAGGTTGGGCGGGACGGTCTCCACGCCCGCCATGTCCTCGACCACGACCTCGACGCCGAGCTCCTTGAGCTCGTCGAGCACCTCGAAGAGTCCTTGGCCGGCCCCCTCCGTCGAGCCGCGCAAGTAGACGCGCTCCTGCAGGTCGGTCAACAGTCGCAGGTCGATGGTGGAGGCGGCGCTCGAGGCGTCGGCGCGCGCCAGTTCGGCGATCTCGTTGAGCGCGGCGGCGAGGTCGAGCTCCTCGTCCTCGGGGCGCGCCAGGCCGTCGAGCACGCCGCGCGCCTGCTCCGGCGTGGTCCACGACAAGAGCCTCGGCGCGCCCGAGGCGGCGATGATGCGCACGCGGTCGCCGCGCGCCGCGTCGGCGCCGCGCACGAGTTCCCGCGCCCGCTCCAGCGCCGCGTCGAAGGCCGAGCGTCCGCCCGACTGCTGGCCCATCGACGCCGAGGCGTCGACGACCACGACCAGGTCGCGGCGCGATTCCGACAGGCCCGCCAGCGGGCTCGCCTCGCCGGTGAACGGCCGAGCCAGGGCCAGCGCGAACAGGAACACCGCGGTCGTGCGCAGGAGGAGCAGCAGCCACTCCTCGAACTGCACGCGGCGGCGCGTCTTGCGCCACGCCGCCTCGACGAAGCGCATCGCCGCCCACGCCTGCGGGCGGTGGCGGCGGCGGTTGAGCAGGTGGATGGCGATCGGCACGGCCGCGGCCGCCAGGCCGATGAGCAGCGCCGGATTGACGAAGCCGCCGAACAGGTTCATCGACCGCCTCCGCCGCGCCGGATGCGCGCGGTGCGAGCCGACAGCCAGGCCGACAGCACGACCTCCACGCCGCGGTCCGTCGAGAGCTGCACGACCTCGGCGCCCAGCGCGCGCGCCTCGCGCGCCAGCGCCTCGTCGTGCGCGGCCACCTCGGCGAGGTAGGCCTCGCGCAGCGCGCGCGGATCGACCTTGACCTTGCCGGCGCCCTCGAGCCCGTCGAGGCGCAGGAGTCCGTCGAAGGCGAAGTCTCGCTCCTGCTTGTCGCGCACCTGGAACAGCACGAGGTCGTGCGCGCCCGCCGCCAGGCGCCGCAGGCCCGCGCCGATGGCGGCGGGCTCGTCGTAGAAGTCCGAGAAGATGCACACGACGCCCTTGCCCTTGTGGCGCAGCTTGGGCGCGATCCACTCGAGCACTGAGCCGATCCTGGTGCCGCCGCCGCACGCGGCGCGCTCGAGCGCGTCGAAGATGGCTCCGCGCTGGCCGAGGCCGTGCTTGGGCGGGACCTTGTCGTGCGAGGCCTCGTCGAACAGCACGAGGCCGGCCGTGTCGCCCTGCAGGAGCACGAGGTGCGCCAGCGATGCGGCGCACCAGCGCGCGTAGTCGAACTTGGTCCACGCCTCGGAGCCGTACTGCATCGACTCGCTGCGGTCGACGAGCAGGTGGCAGGCGAAGTCGGTCTCCTCGACGAACTGCTTGACGACCAGGCGGTCGTTGCGCGCGTAGACGCGCCAGTCGACGCGGCGCAGCTCGTCGCCGATGACGTAGGGCCGGTGCTGGGCGAACTCCACGGAGGAGCCCAGCCGCCCCGAGCGGTGCCCGCCGGACATGAAGCCGTCGACGACCGAGCGCGCCACGAGCTCGAGGCTCGCGAGGCGGTCGAGCACCGCGGGGTCCAGGCTGTGTAGGCCTTGCGCCATGCGTCTTCCGTTGGGCCGCGGCCGCTCCGCCCGGCCGCGCGGGCCGGGTGGGGGGCGAGCGGCGGCTTGTCAGGTTTGCTTGACGCCCGGCACGCCGGCGCCGATGCGGCCGCCGGCCTCGACCTCCTGCAGCAGGCGGTCGATGACGATGTCGGAGGTGACGCCTTCGGCCTGCGCGGCGTAGTTGACGACGATGCGGTGGCGCAGCACCGGGTGGACCACCGCCTTGACGTCCTCGATGGCCACGTGCGTGCGGCCCGCGAGCGCGGCGCGCGCCTTGGCGCCGAGCACGAGGAACTGGCCGGCGCGCGGACCGGCGCCCCAGGTGACCCACTGCTGGATGAAGGGCAGGGGCTGCGTGCCGCCGACGCGCGTGCCGCGCGTCAGCGCCAGCACGAAGTCGTAGACGTGGTCGGCCACCGGAATGGCGCGCACCGCGTCCTGCAGCTCCTTCAGCTCCGCCGCGCCCACCACGGCGCGCGGGGTCTGCGCCTCGCCGCCGGTCGTGCGGCGCAGCACCTCGCGCTCCTCCTCGAGCGTCGGGTAGCCGACCTGGATCAGGAACATGAAGCGGTCGAGCTGCGCCTCGGGCAGGGGGTAGGTGCCTTCCTGCTCGATCGGGTTCTGGGTGGCGAGCACGAAGAACGGATCGGGCAGCTCGTGGCGCACGCCGGCGCTCGTCACCTGGCGCTCGACCATCGCCTCGAGCAGCGCCGCCTGGGTCTTGGGCGGCGTGCGGTTGATCTCGTCCGCCAGCACCACGTTGGCGAACAGCGGCCCGGGCACGAAGCGGAAGTTGCGCGCCCCGCTGGACGCGTCGATCTGCAGGATCTCGGTGCCGGTGATGTCCGACGGCATCAGGTCGGGCGTGAACTGGATGCGCGCGAAGCGCAGGTCGAGCGTCTTCGACAGGCTCGACACCAGCAGTGTCTTGGCCAACCCGGGCACGCCGACGAGCAGCGCGTGGCCGCGCGTGAGGATGGCCAGGAGGATCTCGTCGATCACCTGGTCCTGCCCCACGATCACGCGGTGCAGTTCGGACTTCATCTGCGCGTGGACTTCGCGCAGGCGCTGGAGGGAGGCTTCGCTCATGGGGTGCGTTCGGGGTGGGGGTGGCGCCCGGGACGCGGGCGGATCCTCGTATCGACCATTGGACACCGCTGCGTGTAGGCGCCCCCGTCCGCGCGCCGCTTTCCCTGCAAGGGTTGTGCGAAGCGTGGCGGGCCCCAGATCCTAGTTCGCCGCGAGCGCCAAGGAAGCCTCACCCGCCCACGAACACGAGGGAACCGGAGCGGACCAACCACGCTCCGCCCGGAACCGCGATCCAGCCGAGCTCCAGCTGGCCCGCGGGGAGCCCCGCCGCCGGTCCCGGCAGGTCCACGGAGTGGAGCCGGCGCAGCGCCTCGTCGTGGAGGTGCGCGCGGCCTTGGGAGGCGACCCAGATCCTCCCGGGGCGCGCCAAGAGCGCTGGGCGCGCGTCCTTTGGGGCGGCGAAGGGCGCGCTGGCCGCCGAGCCCCCCGCGCGAGCGAGGCGCGCGCGGGAAGAGTCCATGCGCTCCAGCCCCAGTCCCGGCCCGACCAGCTCGACGAGCCCCGGCCAAGCGGCCTCCGTCGCGCCGGCCTCGGCGAGCGCCGGCAGGAGGCGCCAGCCACCCTCGCGCGGGGCCCAGCCCAGGCCGTCGACCGTGGTCGCCGCAGCGCGCGGCTCCGGCACCGGGGCCGACCACAGACGTTCGAGCGGCTCGAGTTGGGCGAGGCCCACGCGCCACAAGGCGCCCGTGCCGGTGGGCAGCCACGCGCTTCCGTCGCCCATCCATGGCGCGGGAGCCTGGTCGGCGCGCCATGGCTGGAGGGCGTTCGCCTCGCGCAGCGCGGCGCGCTCGACCGGCCCTTCGTCGAGCAGCCGCGTCGACACCACCTTGCCGTCGAGCACCGAGCGCGACACGAGCCAAGTGCGCACGCGCGCGTCGTCGACGCGGTCCGGCCAGGCGCGCACGAGCTCGACCACGCGACCGTCGACGACGAGCGGGAAGGCCGAATGCTCGAGCGTCCATTCGGCGAGCTCGGGCGCGCGCGCCGCCTCGTCGAGGCTCGACCACAGGAGTTCGGGCCCCAAGTCGGCCAGTCGCCAGCAGGCGAGCGCGTTGCCGCGCTCGTCCTCGGCGCGACCCACCGCGGCCACGACCAGGGCGCCAGCGGGGCGGCCTGCGGCGAGCGCCGGGCGCGCCACGCCGGGCATGCCGCTCGAGCCGTGGGCCGGCGGCAGTTCGAGGCCATGGCGCGCCTCGAGCGCGCGGCGCAGGTCGTGCTCCGCCAGCGTCCAGCCCTCGCCGGAGGCGTTCCGGCGCGCGCTGCACAGGATGTCGCCGTGCTGCGCCACGAAGCCGCCGTCGGCGAGTCCGACGCCAGCGGCCCGCTGGTGCCGCGGGCCGGCGAGTCGCCGCTCCAGCACGGCGCGCACGGCGCAGCCGGCGAGTTCCTCGTCGCGCGGCGCGAGCGCGGCGGCGCGCCGATCGAGCAGCGC
>JBEBCR010000135.1:0-10422 GCA_041157565.1 Planctomycetota bacterium
TCGAGCTCCTGCGCGAGAAGGGCCTCGAAGTCGTGCTGCTCGAGGGCGTCGCGCCGCTCGCGGAGGTGGCGCCGCACTTCCTGCACTGGACCGACAACGAGCGCCTGCGGCGCCCGCGCCCGTGGACCATCGCCAAGTGGGCCCAGACGCGCACGGGACAGTTGATCCCGCCCGAGGGCGTGGGAGGCGGCCGCTGGATCTCGTCGCACGCGTCACTCGAGGAGGTCTCGATCCTGCGCAGCCGCGTCGACGCCATCGTCACGGGCGTCGGCACCGTGGTCGCCGACGATCCGCGCATGACGGTGCGGCCGCCGGGCGACACGCGCAAGCCGCCCATGCGCGTCATCCTCGACAGCCGCCTGCGCACGCCGCCGAGCGCGCGCATCCTGAAGCTCGTCCAAGGCGAGTCGGAGGCCGGCGGCCGCACGATCATCCTGTGCATCGGCGGCGCGGATCCGGCGCGCCACCACGCGCTGCTCGACGCGGGCGCGGAGGTCCACGAGCTCCACGTGGCCACCGACGACGGCGTCGACTTGCGCGACGTGCAGCGCCACTTGTGGGAGGAGCTCGGCGCGCGGCGCGTGCTGCTCGAGGCCGGGCCGATCCTGACCTCGCACTACCTGTCGCACGGCTTCGTCGACCAGGTGCGCGTCTACACCGGTTCCGTCAACGGCGGCCGCGGGCCGACGCTGGCGCCGGAGCTCCTGCGCCAGAAGCTCGCGCAGCGCCTCGACCGCGAGGTCGGCCCCGACGCGGTGTTCGAGGCCTTCGTCGATCCGCGCGGCACGCACCTGCGCTCGTTCCACTGAGCGCCGCCGCGGCGCCCCGCCGCGGCGTGCCGCGCCTACTTGCGGCCCTGCTCGGCTTCCTCGATCTCGCGCGCCAGGTCGGGCCAGCGCTCGCGGCCCACGCGCGCCGCGCCGGTCTCGCGGTACTTCTTGGCGAACAGCTTGCGCGCCGCCTTCTCCGCCTTCTTCGGATCGCCGAGGTCCGCCGCGGTCTCGGCCTCCTTGAGCAGCAGGTCGGCCTCCTCCTCGAGCCGCGCCTTGGCGAGCTCGTCCTTCAGCTCCTTCTGCGACTCGGCCTTCTTGAGGCTCTGCAGGATCTCCTTCTCGAGCGGCGTGCCGGCGAGGTCCTTGGCCAGCTGGCGCAGCGCGCGCGAGGCCGCGACCACCGTGCCCGGCGCGAGCTGGGCCTGCAGCTGCCTGGTCCGCGCCTGGATGCGGCCGAAGGCCGCGTCGCGGCCGGCGACGGCCTCGTCGGCCCACTTGCCGCGCGCGGAGACGGCCAGCACCCCGCTCCACGCGCGCCAGGTCGCCACGTCGTCGCTCGATTCGGTGGCGCGCGCCTCGGCGGCGAGCTTCTTCACCGCCTCGAGCTGCTCGAGCGTCAAGCCCGGTCCGGCGAGCTTGATCGCCTCGGCCAAGGCGCCGCGGATGTCGTCGGCCGCCGGGACGGTGCCATCGTGCCAGCGCTCGTGCTGCTTGCCGTCGGGCAGTAGCAGGATCGCCTGCGGGCAGCGCAGGTCGCCGGAGTCCTCCTTGTACAGGCCGTACAGCTCGTTCCAGTTGCGCTGGTGCTTGGCGCACGAGTCGTACATCGGGTAGCTCTCGCACGCCTCCCTCTTCGCCGGCTTGCCGTCCTTCTCCTCGGACTTGACCTCGATCGACTTCTTCTTGTGCGTGCCGTTGTTGGCGACGACGACCACGGCTTGCAGCGAGAGCTTCACGAGCTCCGCGTCGGCGAGCAGCTTGTCGCGGTAGGCGTCGTTGTCGCTCTCGCCATCGAGCACCATGTGGATCAGGAGCGGGGCGTTGCGCTCCTTGGCGAGCGCGCGCGCGGAGTCGAGGTCGCCGACGTGCGGCGCGAGGCTCGGCGCCTCGACCGGCGGCTTCTTCTGCGCGGAGGTCGGCGCCGCCAGCGCGGCGAAGGCGAGCAGGGCCGCGATGCGGGCGGCGATGGTCGTGCGGGTCAGGGAGAGTTGGTGGCGCATGGTTGGGAGTTTCCACGCCGCGGGCGAGGTCGGCAAGTTCGTGGCTGGAGCGCGCGTCCTTCCTGCGCTAGCGTCCTTGCATGCGATCCCTCGTCCTCGGCGCCGCGCGGCCTTCCCCGTCGCGCTGGAGCGCGCCCCCGTGGCTGGCGCTCCTTCTGTGCCTGTGGGGACTCGCCTGCCAGGCGGGCGGTCGCGTGGTGGAACAGCCGGGCGCCGGGCGCCCAGCGGCGGAGGAGGCCGCGTGGCTGGCGCGCGCCGCGGCCGTGCAGGGGGACGATGGCCTGCGTCGGGCCTGCCTGGAGCGCGCGGCCGCGCTCGATCCCGAGTGGGTCTTCCCGCAGCGCGAGCTGGACACGCTCGAAGTCGAGGCCCTGCGCGGTCCGGCCGCCTGGGCGCGGCGCCAGCGCGCGGCGGAGGAGGCCGAGACGGCGACGCGGTTGTACCTGCTCGGACGACTCGAGGGCGACGACGGGGCGGCGCGCTTCCAGCGGGCCGTGGCGCTCGACGCGCGCCACGCGTGGAGCTGGCACGCGCTGGGCGTGGTGGCCGCGCGCCAAGGCCGCGCGGCGCAGGCGCTCGAGCACGCGCGCGCGGCCGCGCGCCACGCGCAAGGCGAGCTCGAGGAGGTCGAGTTCGCGCGCGTGCTCGCCGCGCGCCTGGCGGCCGCGGACGCGCGCGACGAAGCGAGGCAGGTCCTCTCGGCGGCGCGGGCGCGGTGCGCTCGCGCGAGCGCGCGCGCCGCGCTGGACCTGCAACTGGCCGAGCTCGGCCTCGAGCCGGGCGTCGTCGACGACGAGGCCATCGACCTCGGCCTGGAGCTCGTGGCGCGCGGCGGGATCGAGTCCGACGAGCTCGAGCGCTTGTGCCTGCTGTTGTCGCTCGCCTGCCAGACGTCCGACCTCGGCGCGCTCTTCGATCGCGCGCTCCTCGATGGCGCGCGCCAGGCGCGCGGCGCTTCGCTGGCCGTGCTCGAGCGGCACCTGGCCTGGCGCGCGGACGCGGCCGGCGACGCCCGCGCCGCGCTGCGCCGGCTGGAGGCCGCGCAACTCCTCGATGGCGAGGAGGCTTCGGGGCCGCGCCTGCGGCTGCTGCGCCTGCGCGACGGGCGCCTCGTCGAGGCCTTCGAGCGCCGCGCCGAGGAGTTCGAGGGCCTCGTGGCCGTCGAGGCGCGCCTGCGCGAGCTTGTGGAGCCGGCCCGGCGCGCCGAGGAGCTCGGCGACGCGCCGAGCCTCGTGGCGCTGCTCGAGGCCTGCGAGGCGCGCGGCCTGCACGAGGAGTGCGCCGTCCTGGCGCGCAGGCTGGGCGCGCTCGACGCCCGCGCGGGCGCCGAATGGGAGAGGCGCGCCGCCGCCGGACGCGCTGCGCTCGCCGCGCTGCGGCGCCTCGCCGCGCGCATCGACCGGCGCGCGGAGGGCGCGCCGCGCGACCTGGACGCGCTGCTCTCGGGCATGGCAGCCTGCGCCGCGCCCACGCTCGGCCGGCCCGCCGACGAAGTCGCCGCGGCGTGGCGCGCGGACGAGCGCGAGTCGCACCTCGGCATCGCCGAGATGGTCGAGCCGCTGCCCGACGGCCGCGCGCGCAGCCTGGCGCGCGACCTGCGCGCGCTGGGGCGCTTCGTGCTGTGCTGGGACCACGCGGGCTCCGCGGGGCCCGACCTCGTCGTCCTGCCGCTGATCCTCGAGTCGCCCCTGCGCGGCGAGCACCTGGGCGTCCACTACGAGGGCACGGTGTCGTTGTGCGAGGAGGCCGACATCGGGCCGCGCGCGGCGCGCCAAGGCAGCGCCATCGCCGGCGCCGCGCTGCACAAGGGCTACTGGCTCGACCTCGACGCCGTGCGGCCCTCCGCCGCGCTGTGGCGGCGCCAGGCCGAGCAATGGAACGATCCGCGGGCGGTGCGCGCCCTGCTGGCGCAGGAGCTGCCGCGGACCTCCGATCCCGCGCGCCTCGTGCCCACGCACGGCGAAGGCCGGCGCCTGGTCCTGGCGGCGCTCCTCGAGCGCGGCGGCGGCGAGCGCGTGGACGCGCCCGGTCTCGCCGACGTGGCGAGCCTCGCCATGCTGCACGAGGAGGGCCACCTCGTCGATCGCGCCCTGCACCTGCCGGTGTGGCGCAACCTGCCGGGCGTCGCGCGCCTCCTGGTCGACGGCGGCTTCGGGGCGCGCGGCGTGCAGGAGGAACTCGAGCTGCGCGCGGAACTGGTGGGCTGGTGCAAGTCGCCCGACCCGCGCCTCGCCATCGGCAAGGCCCTGTCCGACGCCGAGGCGGGCGACGCGCGCACGCCGCACGCCGCCGCCTACCGGCGCCTGCTGCAGGAGTTCCTGCGCCTCGTCCACGAGCGCGCCGCCGACCTGCCGGGCCTCGATCCGCTCGCGCCCTTGTGCATGCAGCTCTCGCGCCTGCCGGCGGCGACGTTGCGCGAGTTGGCGTTCGAGCTTTCGCGCCGGCGGCACCTGGGCCTGCCGCCCTCCGCGCCGTCCGGCGGGGCTGTCAAGCAAACTTGACGCGCGCGCCCGCTCAGGCCGAGGCCAGGGCCGAGCGCAGCAGCTCCTCGAGGCCCGCGCCGGAGCCCAGCGCCTTGCGCGCCTTCTCGACCGCCTTGCGCGCCTCCTTCTCGGCGTAGCCGATCGAGGAGAGGGCCGCCACCGCGTCCTCGTCGGCCTGGGCGGACGGAGTGGCCGCCGGCGACGGCAAGCCGTCGGCGCCGGCGCCGCGCGCCTTGGCCGCCTTGTCGCGCAGGTCGAGCACGATCTGCTCGGCTGTCTTCCGGCCGATGCCCTTGACCTTCATCAGCGTCGCATGGTCGGCGCGCACCACCGCGTCGAGCAGCTCGTCGCGCGCCAGCCCCGACAGCACCGCCAAGGCGCTGGTCGGTCCCACGCCGCGCACCGTCAGGAGCAGCCTGAAAAGCTCGCGCGCGTCGCGGTCGGGGAAGCCGTACAGGAGGTGCGCGTCCTCGCGCACGACGAGGTGCGTCCACACGCGCGCCTTCGACTCGTAGCGCGCGCCGAGCGGCGTGCTCAGCTCGTAGCCCACGCCGTGCACCTCGACGACGAGGCGCGTGCCGGATTTGTGCACATGCGTCGCGTCGAGGTACTCGTACACGGTGCGTCGCCAGCCCGGCGAGGGGCCTTCCTCAGGCGCCCTTGGGCTTCAGCTTGAGTCCGAGGTCGGCGAGCTTGCCCTTCAGCTCCTGCAGCGAGGTCTGGCCGAAGTTGGGCATGCCGAGGAGCTCGTCCTCGGAGTGCTGGATGACGTCGCCGACCGTGATGCACCCGAGCGACTCGACCGTGCGGCGCGCGCGGATCGACAGCTCGAGCTCGGAGACGGGCTTGTTGTGCACGTCGGAGGCGTCGCCGGCGCCGGGCGAGCGGCGGCGGTTGGCCTCGATGCTCGCCACCGCCTCTTCGCGCGCCATGCCGAGGCGCAGGCCCTTCTGCGAGAGGATCTCCTTGATCTCGTTCAAGGAGGTCTCGCCGAAGTTCTTGTAGGAGAGCAGCTCGGCCTCGGTCTGCTTGACGAGGTCGCCGAGCGTGGCGATGTTCATCTTGTTGAGGCAGTTGCGCGCGCGCACCGACAGCTCGAAGTCGGTGATCGGGATGCGCAGGATCTGGTCGAGGCGGTCCTGCTTCCGCTCCATGTCCTCGTCGTAGTACATGGAGATGCCGGCCTTGGCGTCCTCGAAGAAGAGGCGCGCCTTGGGGTCGGCGGGGTGCGAGCGCACGATCGTGTCGTAGCAGGCGGCGGCCTCCTGGTGGCGGCCGAGGTCCTCGTACAGCACCCCGAGGTTCTGCAGCGTGGCGCGATCGACCGGCAGGAGGCGCGCCAGTTGCTGGTAGGCGTCGAGCGCCAGCTCCTCGAGGCCCGCGCGCTCGCCGAGCCACGCGAGGCGGAACAGGTTGCCGCGATGCTGCGGGTCGAGCGCGCGCGCCGCCGCGTAGTGGTCGATGGCGGCCTCGAGCTGTCCGCGCGCCTCGTTCATGCGCCCGTGCAGGTAGCGGCCCTCGGCGCTCTCGCCGAACGCGGGCGTCGTCTGCTGCAGCGCGTCCTCGAGGTTGGCGGCGGCCTTGTCGGCGTCGCCCTTGTGCAGGTCGAGCTCGAGGCGCGCCTCGAGCATGCCGCTGCGCGGACGCGGCTCCTCGGGGAAGCTCTTCGACAAGCGCTCGAAGATGCTGGCGGCCTTGTCCCAGCGTCCGAGCGACATGCAGCAGCGCGCCAGCGTGAACGCGGCGACGTTGTCGGCCTCGTGGCGCTCGAGCAGCTTGGCGGCTTCCTCGTAGCGACCGACCATCCACAGGCCGAGGCCCTTGCGCCGGCCTTCTTCGGCCGTGTCGCCGAGGCCGCCGATCGAATCGGCGAAGCGCTGCAGGTCGTGGCGGCTCTTGAACAACCCCGCGCGCGCGGCTTGCAGGGCGCCGAAGCTCTGGATGGGGCTGTTGCGGATGTCGAAACGCTCTTCGGCCGTCATCGTGGCGCTTTGGCTCATCGTCGTTGTCGTCGATCTGGCTGTGGAGGACCGCGTCGCGGCGGGACGCGCCGTGGCGTGAGGCGCGGGAGTCGCCGCCCCGGCGGAGAGGGGCGTCTTGGCGGAGGCGGGCCCGACGGCCGCGCTTGATCCGCGCAAGAGGACCGAAGACTCTAGCCATCCGCGCGGGGTGGCGCAAACCCGCCGCCGTGCGCCCGGCGTCCACGGCCCGCCCCGTGTCGCCCCTTGGCGGTTCTTGGATGGATGTGGGCGGGCACCCCCCCCCCGCGCCGGCCGGCTTCGGTCGGCCCCCGGCGAGCCCGTCCCCGAAGCTGGCCAAGGCGGCGCACTCGCCTGCACGGCGTACGCGAGCCAGCGCCGCGCGGTCTTGGGCGAACACTCCAAGTGCTTCCCAGTCGACCACTTGGGCGCGCTAGCGGCGGCAGCCCTTCCATGCGGCCGCGACAACCTCTACTCCGGCACTCACAGCTCGGAACTAGCGCAATGGAGTCGAACTGCATCTTCTGCCGCATCGCCAAGGGCGAACTGCCCGCGGCGCGCGTCCACGAGGACGAGCAGTGCGTCGTCATCCGCGACATCCGCCCGCAAGCCCCCGTGCACCTGCTCGTCCTGCCGCGGACGCATGTGCAAAGCCTGTGGGAGCTGGAGGACGAGGCACTGGCCGGACGCCTGCTTTCCGTCGCCGCGCGCGTCGCGCGACAGGAAGGCTTGGAGAAGGGCTGGCGCCTGATCGCCAACACCCGCGATCACGGTGGACAGGAGGTCGCGCACCTCCATCTGCACGTGCTTGGCGGGCGGCCTCTTGGTCGCATGCTCCCCTCGGCGGGGACCGCGGTCTGAGACCGGTCGCGCCGCGTCGTCCACGTCCGCGCGGCGTGGATCGGGCGGTGGCGCCAGGCGAGCGAGTTCCTCCGGCGCGGCGCGCAGGGCGGCGGGCAATACCAATCATCGTCGGAAACACGCGGCGTGCGCGCCCTCTCGCGCGCCACGCCAAGGGGGCTTCGTGCACAAGTTCGTCATCCAGGGCGGCCGTCCGCTCTCCGGTTCCATCGCCACCGCGGGCGCCAAGAACGCCGTCCTTCCCGTCATGTGCGCCTCGCTGCTCACCAGCGAGCCGCTCGTCATCCGCAACGTGCCGCAGTTGTCGGACGTGAAGATGATGGGCGTCATCCTGCAGAAGACCGAGACCGCCACCGAGCGCAACGCGGACGGTTCGTTGACCTTGCACGCCAAGGGGCCGCTCGAGAGCCGCGCCGCGTGGGAGGAGGTGCGCAAGATGCGCGCCTCGGTGACGGTCATGGGGCCGCTCCTGGCGCGCGAGGGGCATTGCCAGGTCGCCATGCCCGGCGGCTGCGTGTTCGGCGTGCGTCCCGTCGACCTGCACCTGAAGGGCATGGAGGCGTTGGGCGCCAAGGTCACCCTGGAGAAGGGCTACATCCAATGCGAGGCGCCCGCGGGCGGCTTGCGCGGCGCCTCGGTCTACCTCGCCGGCGCGATGGGGCCGACGGTGCTCGGCACGGCCAACGTGATGATGGCCGCGACGCTCGCCAAGGGCACGACCACGATCCACGGCGCGGCTTGCGAGCCCGAGGTCGTCGACCTTGGCGAGTGCCTGCTGAAGATGGGCGCCAAGATCAGCGGCCTCGGCTCGCCGATCTTGAAGATCGAAGGCGTCAAGCACCTCTCCAAGGCCGAGCACGCCGTGATCCCCGACCGCATCGAGGCGGGCACCTTCGTCCTGATGGGCGCCATCACCGGCGGCCGCGTGCGCGTCACGGGATGCCGTCCGGAGGACTTGTCGGCGATGCTCGACAGCCTGGCCAAGACCGGCCTCGAGTTCGAGGTCGGTCCCGACTGGATCGAGACCAAGCCCTACGATCGCGCCGCCAAGCGCCCGCAGGCCGTCGACATCACGACGCACCCGCACCCGGGCTTCCCCACCGACCTGCAGGCCCAGTGGATGACGCTGATGGCCGTGTCGGAGGGCGCCTCCGTCGTCGACGACACGATCTACCCCGATCGCGTCATGCACATCCCCGAGCTCGGGCGCCTCGGGGCCAACATCCGTCGCACGGGCTCGATCGCCGTCGTGATCGGCACGAAGCGCCTGTCCGGCGCCGAGGTGACGGCCTCCGACCTGCGCGCCTCGGCGGCGCTGGTGATGGCCGGACTCGTGGCGGACGGCACGACCGAGCTGCACCGCGTCTACCACCTCGACCGCGGCTACGAGCGCTTCGAGCAGCGCCTCAACGCCATCGGCGCCTCGATCTCGCGCGTGCAGGACAACGTGCCCGCCGAGGCCTGAGGCCGGCGGGGAGGCGGGCGGCGCGCGCGGGACCGGATCGTCCGGGCGCGCGCGACCGGCCCGAGCCGGCGGCCGCGCCGGGGGCTCCAACGGCATCCGCGCCGGTGGCCGGCGGCGCTGTGCTACCGTGGGCGATCGCGCCCGGTGGCGTCCGCCAGCCGCGCGCGCGAGTACCGCCATGTTCGAGACACTGACCGAGCGACTGTCCAGCGCCTTCTCCTTCCTGCGCGGCAAGAAGGAGCTGACCGAGGAGAACATCGACGAGGGCCTGCGCCAGGTGCGCCAGGCGCTGCTCGAGGCCGACGTCAACTACAAGGTCGTCGGCGACTTCGTGGAGCGCGTGCGCGCGCGCGTCGTGGGCCAGAAGACGCTTTCGGGGGTCGATCCGAGCCAGCAGTTCGTCGGCGCGTTCCACAAGGAGCTGGTCGACCTGCTGGGCGGCGGAGCGCAGCGCGTCGAGTTCGCCAAGAACGGGCCGACGGTCGTGCTCATGGCAGGCCTGCAGGGCGCGGGCAAGACCACGACCTGCGCCAAGCTCGCCAAGTTCTACCGCGAGAAGCACGGCAAGCGGCCGCTGCTCGTCGCCGCCGACGTCAAGCGCCCCGCCGCCGTCGAGCAGCTGCAGGTGCTGGGCAGGAAGCTCGGCATGCCGGTCTTCCACGAGGCGGGCCTCGGTCCCGTCGAGCAGTGCGCGCGCGGCGTGGCCGCGGCGCGCGTCGGAGGCAACGACCTCGTCATCCTCGACACCGCCGGCCGCCTGCACGTCGACGCCGAACTGATGGAGGAGGTGGCGGCCATCGCGCGCGCCACGAACCCCAACGCGACGCTGCTCGTCGTCGACGCCATGAGCGGCCAGGACGCCGTGTCGTCGGCGCAGGCCTTCCACGACAAGCTCGCCTTGACCGGCGTGGTGCTGACGAAGACCGACGGCGACGCGCGAGGTGGCGCCGCCGTCTCGCTGCGCGCCGTCACCGGCCGCCCGATCCTGTTCGTGGGCACGGGCGAGACCATCGACGCGCTCGACGCCTTCCACCCCGACCGCATGGCCGGCCGCATCCTCGGCATGGGCGACGTGGTCGGGCTCGTGGAGAAGGCCCAGGCCGCCATCGACGAGAAGGAGGCGCAGCGCTCCGTCGAGAAGATGGTGATGGGGGACTTCACCCTCGAGGACATGCTCGCGCAGCTGCGCATGCTGCGGAAGCTCGGGCCGATGAAGAAGGTGCTCGGCATGCTGCCGGGCATGGGCGACATCGCCAAGCAGATCAACATCGACGACAAGCAGATGAACCGCCTCGAGGCGCTGTTCACGTCGATGACGCCGCGCGAGCGGTTGCAGCCGGACGTGCTCGACATGAGCCGCCGGCGGCGCATCGCGCGCGGCGCCGGCCAGGACGTGGCCGCCGTGAACGAGCTGTTGAAGCGCTACAAGGACATGAAGCTCGTCATGAAGCAGATGGGCAAGATGGGCCTCGCCTCGCAGCTCGGCGCCAAGGAGAAGGAGGCTGCGCTGCGCCAGATGGGCGGCGGCGACCTCGCCGGTGGCGCGGCGGGTCCGAGTGGCGGCGGGGGCCTCCTGGGCGGCATGTTCGGCGGCGGTGGCGGGGGTGGATTCCCCGGCCTCGGGGGCCTCGGCGGCAAGGG
>JBEBCR010000136.1:0-12293 GCA_041157565.1 Planctomycetota bacterium
GCCCATCGGTCCGCGCGCGCCCGCGATGGCGTGCCCGAGGTGCAGCTGCTCCTCCTGGCGCGCCTCCGACTCGAGGCGCGCGACGAGGCGTTCGAGGTTGGCGTCGCCGCCGAAGTGCGCCAGCAGAGACGCGAGGTCGCGGTCGCAGCGTGCGTCGTCGCGCCAATCGAGCGCCATGACGCTGGAGGACAGCGCGGCGGCCTCGGCGTCCGACAAGGGCGCGAGTCGCAGGCAGGCGAGCTGCGCCAGTCGCAGCCAGTCGCGGCGCGCCTCGAGGGAGTCGCGCTCGAGCCGCGGCAATCGATCCAGCGCCCACGTCCGGCGTTCGGCGGGGAAGCGGCGCAGCGCGACGAGCACGAGGTCCGCGTCGGGCGACTTGGCCGAGGCAGCCAGCGCGTCGAAGCGCCGCAGGTCGGCGTGCTCGAGCGCCACGCGCGCGGCGTGGGCGAGGAAGCGATCGCCGCCCGCGAGGGCCGAGGCGACGCGCGCGGAGTCCTCGGCGCTCCACTCGACGCTGGGCGCGTGCAGGCGCTCCAGCGCCCGGCGCTCGACGAGGGCGGCAGTCGCCTCGGGCGCCGCCACGGCTTCGACGGAGCCCGCGCCGGTCCAATGCGCGCGGTAGAGGCCCGAGCGCGTCCGCCGCCCGCCCGAGCTGATCCACAGCGCGCCATCGGAACCCACGACGATGTCCGTGGCGGGGAAGGGCGTGCCGCGCAGGAAGGGCGTCGCGCTGGCGATCGAACCAGCGCCCGCGTCGTGCACGTCCAGCGCCCAGATGGTGCCGAACGACCAGTCGCAGGCGTAGAGCGCGCGCTGCCAGCGCGCGGGAGCCTTCAGCCCCGAGCCGAACACCATGCCGGTCGGCGAGCCGCGCCCGAGGTCGGCCGTCGAGGGCAGCGTGTCGATCCACGACGTCGGCCAGTTCGCGGTGCCGCTGCGCCAACCGTAGTCGGAGCCCGAGACGACCTGCGCGATGCGCACGGGACGGTACCAGGGCGCGCCGACGTCCCACTCCATGTCGGAGTCCCACGTGTACAGCTCGCCGCGCTGGTCGAAGGCCAGGTCGTACGCGTTCCTGTAGCCCATCGACCACAGCTCGAAGCGCGCGCCGTCCTTGTCGGTCGCGACGATCCATCCGCCCGGCGCCCGGATGCCGTTGGCGTGCCCGCGCGGATCCTCGATGACCGGCAGCAGCTCGTCCTCGGCCCACAGGCGCGGCACGCGGCTCGTGGCGCAGTCGGGCAGCGCCGTGTGGTTGCCGCCGACGATCCAGATGCGGCCGTCGGGGCCGGACACGAGTCCGTGCGGACCATGCTCGCCGCCACCCTCGAACGCGCGCAGGAGGCGCGGAGCGTCGGGCCACCCGTCGCCGTCGGAGTCGTCGACGCGCCAGAAGCCGGTGCGCGCGCCGTCGGAGCCCTCGGCCACCACGCAGTACAGCGCTCCGTCGTGCCACAGGAGCCCGTGCGCTCCCGAGATCGGCGCGGGCACGCGCGCGAACTCCATCGGTCGGGTCGCCATCGAGCCGCGCCAGATCGAGCCGTACTGGTCGGCGGCGTACAGCCAGCCGCCGGGCGCCTCGCACAGCGCCACCCACGAGCCTTGCGTCGCGGGATCGGGCTCGTGCACGCGCTCGATGGCGAAGCCCTCCGCCATCTCGATGCCTTCGACGCCCAGCGCCTCGGGCATGGGCGCGTCGCTCGTCGCGCCGTCCGGATCGTCGATCATGCCCCAAGGTCCGACGCCCATGGCGCCGAACGAGTGGGCCGGTCCCATGCGGCCGCGATCGAGCGCCGCCGGATCGAAGCTCGCGAGGTCGGAGCCCGCCGGCAGGTTGGCGGCGGTGAACGAGGCGTCGCTGACCAGGCGCAGCTTGCGGCCGTCGGCCCCGACCACGAAGAGCTCGCACCACGCGCCCGCGGGGCCGCCATCGTTCTTCGCCACGAGCTGCAGCGTGTTCGGTCCCTCGACGACGGCGCCCGTGGCGTCGCCTCCGGCAAGCCGGCTCCACTCGTCGTGCGCCAGCACCTGCTTGCCGTTGATCCACGCGACCACGTGGTTGTCCCCGCTGGCGAGCAGCCGCGCGCGCGAGGGGGCGAACGGGAGGACGAACTCGCGCTCGAGCGCCACGCGCTCGTCCTGCCCCGGCTGGTCGCTGGACCACAGCCAATGCGGCAGGGGACCGGGCATCAGGTGCAGTTCGGTCCTCGACGCCTCGAACTCGGCGAGCTCGGGCTCGTCCGCGGGGCCGAGGCGCCGCACCTTGATCGAGCGGTAGCGCACCTCCATCGGCGGTCCGGCGTGCAGCTGGACCGCCACCAGGCCGCGCGCGCTGCGCGTCGGTTCGCGATCGATGGTCTCGCTGGTGCGCACGCCGTTGACCTCGAGGACGATCGTCCCGCCCACCGCCACGACGCGGTAGGTGTTCCAATCGTGCCTGCGCACGGCGCGGCGCTGCAGCTCCTTGCCGTCGGCGTAGCGGCGCGCGTCCTTGCGTCCGCCCTCGAAGACGCAGCGCTCGCCGCGCGTCGTCATGACTCCGCGGCCATCCTGCTCGTACAGGCAGCCGGTCCACGAGTCGCCATCCTCGATGTCGGCCTGCGGGCCGGCCACCTGGTGGCCGCCGAGGTCGCGGCTGCGGAACTGGATGCCCGAGTTGCCGCCGACGACCTTGTACTCCGCCACCAGCTCGAAGTCCTCCAGCTCGACGCCTTCGCGCAGCAGGTAGGTGGTCGCGTCGCACGGGACTTCCGCCGTGCTGCGACCGACGATCGCGCCGTCCTCGACCGACCAGAAGCGCGCGTCGCCGCGCCAACCCGACAGGCCGGCGCCATCCACCAGCTCGATCCACTCCGACTGCGCGAGCGCCGGCGCGGCGTTCAGGCAGACGAGCAGGTGGAGGGCGAGCAGGAACCGCTTGGCGTGTCGCATGATCAGTACTTCGAACGAGCCGGGCGCCGAGTTCCGGTGCGGGGGGGGGGACGCTATCATGCCCGCCCGACCCGTCCCGCGCAGCGGGCGAAGCGGCCATCCCTCGGGCGTTGCGCGTGCAACCGCGGGAGCGCGCCGCGCGAAGGAGACAACGTGAGCGCCGAGTACATGCCCATCCCCGCGGCCGACCGGCCCCGCCGCGGCTCCAGCAGGAGTCCCGCCTGGGTCAAGTGGGCCTTCCTGCTGCTCGTGCTGGCGGTCTTGTGGCTGGCGTTCGGCGAGGGCGTCGTCCAGCGCGCCTCCGAGGCCGGCAGGCCCGTCGTCAGGACCGCCAAGGCCGAGGCGCGCAGCGCCGGCCAGGTGGCCGCGGCGCTCGGCACGTCGGCCAACGGCTACATCGTGGCGAAGAAGCGCGCCGCGTTGTCCGCGGACGCGCCCGGGCGCATCGTCGAGATGAACGTCGAGGAGGGTTCGGTGGTGAAGGCCGGCCAGGTCGTCGCTCGCCTGTACGCCGACGAGCACGCCGCCAACCTGCGGCGCGCGGAGGCCGAGGTCGAGGCCGCGCGCGCCACCGAGGTGCGCATGCTTCGCGAGCTGGACGCGGCGAGGAGCGCGGTGCAGAGCGCGCGCTCGGCCGTGCCGCCGCTGCAGCAGGACCTCGCGCAGGTCGGCGCCGCGCGCGCGCTGGCGGCCACGCTGCGCGAGCGCGCCGAGAAGGCGCTGGCCGACGGCGTCGGCACGCGCGACGGGCTCGACCGCGCGCACGGCGAGCTGCAAGTGGCCTCGGCGCGCGTCGCCTCCGCCGAGGCGCGAGTCGAGTCCGCGAACCAATCGGTCGTCGAAGCAGAGGCGCGCATGGCGGCCATGGAGGCCGCGCAGGTCGAGGCGGCCCGGCGCGTGGATTCGGCCAAGGCGGGGCGCGACCTCGCGCAGGCCACGTTCGACAAGACGATGGTCAAGGCGCCCTTCGACGGCGTAGTCGTGCTGAAGGACGCCGAGGTCGGCGAGGTCGTCAGCCCCAACGTGGTCGGCGGCACCAGCGCGCGCGGCTCGGTGGTGACGATGGTCGACTTCGCCTCGCTCGAGGTGCAGGCCGAGGTGCCCGAGACCTCGCTCGCCAGCGTGTCGGAGGGCGCCTCGGCGCAGATCTACCTCGACGCCTGGCCGGACCGCGCCTACCCCGGGCGCGTCGACCGCATCTGGCCCACGGCCAACCGCACCAAGGCCACGGTCGAGGTGCGCGTGGCGTTCCTCGAGCGCGACGACAAGCTGCGCCCCGAGATGGGCGTGCGCATCGTCTTCGCCCCCAAGGACGCGCCCGCCGCGACCGCCGTCGAGGCGCGCGTGCTCGTGCCCGCCAGCGCCCTGGTGCGCGCCGAGGGCGCGCCCTTCGTGTGGCTGGTCGTGGGCGGCGCGGCGCGCCGGCGCGAGGTCGAGGTGGGCGAGGGCCGCGCCGGCAAGGTCGCCATCCTCTCCGGCCTGGAAGGCGGCGAAGTGGTCGTGCTCGATCCGCCCGCGGACTTGTCCGACGGCGCCATGCTGCGACTCGAGGAGCGCTGAGTTGGCCGCCCTCATCCAGTTGCGCGGACTCGTGAAGGGCTACACGCGCGGCGGCGAGACGCTGCGCGTCCTCGACAAGCTGGACCTCGACCTCGAGGCCGGCGGCTTCTACGCGCTGATGGGCCCGTCGGGCTCGGGCAAGACCACGCTGCTCAACCTCGTGGGCGGCCTCGATCGCCCTGACGGGGGCAGCATCGTCGTCGACGGCGAGGACATCGCCGCCATGAGCGGGCCGGAACTGGCCGAGTGGCGCGCCGAGAAGGTCGGCTTCGTGTTCCAGGGCTTCAACCTGATCCCCGTGCTCACGGCGCAGGAGAACGTCGAGCTGCCGCTGCTTCTGACGCGACTCTCGCGCGCGCAGCGCAAGGAGCACGCCAAGTCCGCGCTCGAGCTGGTGGGGCTCGGCGACCGGCGCTCGCACCGGCCTTCGCAGCTCTCGGGCGGCCAGGAGCAGCGCGTGGCCATCGCGCGCGCCCTGGTGTCCGACCCGATGCTGGTGCTGGCCGACGAGCCCACCGGCGACCTCGACCGCAAGTCGGCCGACGACGTTCTGGCGCTCCTGCGCCTGCTCAACGAGAAGTACGGCAAGACGATCCTGATGGTGACGCACGACCACGCCGCGGCCCAGCAGGCGCGCACCATCGTGCACCTCGACAAGGGAGGACGCCTCGGTCGCATCGAGGTGGTGCGCTGACCGTGCCTCCGCTCCACCTCGTCTGGCGCAACTTGACCAAGCGCAAGGCGCGCTTCCTGCTGACGGCTGGCTCGCTCGCCATCGCCATCTTCCTCCTGTGCCTGCTGCGCAGCCTGGTGGTGGCGCTCGACGCCGGCGTGAAGGCGGCGGCCGCCGACCGCCTGATCGTGCAGTCGAAGGTCTCGCTGTTCGTCTACCTGCCGCAGTCCTACGGCCCGAAGATCGCCTCGGTCGAGGGCGTCGAGCGCGTCATGCGCTGGAACTGGTTCGGCGGCTACTACCAGGACCCGAGCAACTTCTTCGCGCAGTTCGCCTGCGACCAGGACGAGCTGCAGGCCATCTACCCCGAGATCCAGCTCGTCGACGGCGAGTGGGACGACTTCCTGCGCGACCGCAAGGCCTGCATCGTGGGCGAGGCCACCGCCTCCAAGTACGGCTTCAAGGTGGGCGATTCCGTGCCGATCATCGGCGCGCTGTTCCCGAAGACCGACGGCACAACCTGGGACTTCCGCGTCGCGGGCATCTACAAGTCGATCAAGAAGAACGTCGACGACGCGACGCTCTTCTTCCACTACAAGTACCTCGAGAACGCGCTCGACTCCGGCGAGGGCAGCGGGCCCGCGGGCGTCGGCATCTTCGTGGTCAAGATGGCCCCCGGCTCCGATCGCACGGAGGTCATGTCGCGCATCGACGCCCTGTTCGAGCAGGGTCCGCAGGTGGTGCAGACCACGACGGAGGCCGAGTTCCAGGCGCAGTTCGTCTCCATGATCGGCAACGTGCCGTTGTTCGTCTCCTCGATCGGAGGCGGCGTGATGGTGGCGATCCTCCTGGCGGCGCTGAACACGATGCTCATGGCGGCGCGCGAGCAGACGCGCGACATCGGCGTGCTCAAGGCGCTGGGCTTCGGCGACGGCGTCGTGGCGGGAGTGCTGCTGTGGCAGAGCCTGGCGCTGTGCGCCTGCGGAGGGGGCGCCGGCATCCTGCTGGCCGCCGCCACCGAGGATCCGGTGGCCAAGATGCTCGGCACGGTGTTCCCCGGCTACGAGGTCACGTCGGCGACCCTGTGGGCGGCGGCCGGCGCGACGCTCTTCGTGGGCCTGGTCGCCGGCGTGGGACCGGCGCTGCGCGCGCGCGGCCTGTCCGTCATCGACGCGCTGCGGAGGACCGGCTGATGGCCTTCGTGCCGTTCTCCTACAACCTGCGCAGCCTCGTGGTGCGGCGCACGGCCACCTTGCTGACTGTGCTGGGCATCGGCGCCACCGTGGCGGTCCTCGCCGGCGTGCTCGCGCTGCAGCAGGGCTTCGCCACGCTGTTCGTCGAGAACGGCCGCGACGACGTGGTCGTGTTCCTGCGCCAAGGCTCGACCAACGAAGGGGACAGCGTGTTCTCGCTCGAGCGCGCGCAGATCCTGATGAAGACGCTGCCCGACATCGAGCGGCCGGTCGACGGCCCGCCGCTGGTGTCGGCCGAGATGTACCTCGCCGTGCGGCGCGAGAAGGTCGGCGGCGGCGAGACCAACGTGCCGATCCGCGGCGTGCAGCAAGGCACCTTCCGCATCCTGGGCGACGACATCCGCCTGCTCGAGGGCCGCGCCTTCGCCCCGGGAGTCGACGAGGTGGTGGTGGGCTCCAAGCTCGCCGACCGCATCGCCGACTGCCGCGTGGGCGACACGCTCGTGCTCAACACCACGCCGTTCAAGGTCGTGGGCATGTTCGACCACTCCGGGCCGTTCAAGTCGGAGATCTGGGGCGACCGCGACCGGCTGGCGGAGGCGCTCGAGCGGCCGGTGTTCAACCGCGTCATCGCCAAGCTGAAGGACGGCGCGGACCTCGCGGACCTCAAGGAGCGCATGGAGTCCGACCCGCAGGTGCCCTGCAAGGTCATGACCGAACGCGAGTACCTCGGCTCGCAGACCACCGCCTTCTCGTTCGTGCTGCGCGTGCTGGGCGCGTTCCTCGCGGCGATCATGGGCGTGGCGGCGGTGTTCACCGCCACGAACACGATGCTCGCCGCCCTGGCGGCGCGCACCAACGAGATCGGCATCCTGCTGTCGCTGGGCTTCAAGCCGTGGGCGATCTTCGCCTCGTTCCTGTTCGAGTCGCTGGTGCTCGGGCTGCTCGGCGGGGTCGTCGGCTGCCTGATGGCCCTGCCCCTGAACGGCGTCGACACGGGCGCGATGAACTTCCAGACCTTCACCGAGGTGGCCTTCGCCTTCCGCGTCACGCCGGAGGTGATGGTCGTCGCCGTCTCGTTCTCGCTGCTGCTGGGACTGCTCGGCGGCGCCCTGCCGGCGGCGCGCGCGGCCTCGCTGCGGCCGACGCAGGCCTTGCGTCGCGACTGAACTCCCCGCGCGCCTCAGTCGCGCGAGCGGCGCCATGCCGCCATGGAGGGCGTGCCCGCGGGCCCGCCGAGGATCGCCGCGGCCCGCTCGACGAGCGCCGCCTCCTCGCGCGGCACGAGGTAGGCGCGCGCCTCGTCGCTCGACAACCAGCGCGCCGCCTCGTCGAGTTCGACGACGACGAGGTCGCGCCAGGCCGAGGCCGCCAAGGACAGTTCGCTGTGCACCTGCGGCGGGACCGCGACGAGCTCGCCCGGGCGCGTGGCCTCCGCGCAGCGCGGTCCCAGCGCCGACGGAGCCGGTCGGGTCCAGTGCGCTCCCGCCGCGCGCCAGCGCATGCGCGCCGCGGCCGCGTCGAGCTCGCCGAGGAAGAGGGCGCGCAGGCCGGGTCGCGCCGCGGGCGGCACGCGCGACGAGTCGACGTCCGGCGCGCCCGCGTCGTGCACCGCCGCGCGCGCCCAGTGCGCCTTGAAGCCCAGCTCGCAGGCCGACTCGAGCGCGAACCACGCCAGGGCCGCCGTCGCCGCGAGGTGCGCCGCGCGCGGCAGCCGCCCGCCCAGCGCGTCGCGCAGGCTGGCGAGTCCACGCGGCAATCCAGCGACGAGCGCGCAGGCGCCGGGCGCCACGGCGAGCTGGAAGATCCCCTGGTTGTCCTCGAGCGCGTGGCGTCCGAAGCCGAGCAGGTAGGCGAGCGCCCCGAGGCACAGCGCCCAGCCGGGCGCGAACGCGTCCGTCCAGCGCGCCGCCGCGCCATGCCAGGTCGCGGGGCGTCCTTCGCGCCTCGCGACCAGATGGAGGCCGAGCGCCGCGATCGGCGTCGCGACGACGAGCCACGCCAGCGGCCCGTGCCAGTCGACGAGGCTCGACCACAGCGCGCCGAGCTCGAGCGGCCGCGCCAGTTCCAGCGCGCGATCCAGCGCGCCGCCGCCTTCGAGTCCGAGCCCGCGCGCCAGCGCGACGTGCAGCGCGAGCGGCGCCGCGCAGGCGAGCGCGCAGGCGAGCGTGGTGCGCGCGACGGCGCGCCACGGGAGCCTCGTGGCGAGCACGAGCGCGATCGCCGGCGCGAAGAAGAGCGGCATCCACGTGGTGCATCCCGCGAGCGCCATCCAGGCCACGCAGGCGCCCTCGCCGCCGATGCGCCACGCCATGCGCCATGCCGCGCGCAGCGCGAGGAGGATGGGCACGAGCGCCAGGTGCTCGAAGTTCGGATGCGAACCGTACAGCACCTCGACCGGCAGCAGGCAGAAGATCCCCGTCCCCAGGCACGCGCCGAACTCGCCGGTCGCCGGCCTGAGCAGCGCGAGGAGGAGCGCCGCGCCCAGGGCGTGCAGCAGGAGGAACGGCAGGCGCACCATCCACTGGAGGCCCTCGATCCCCGCGCGCAGGTGCCAGCCTTCGTCGGCCAGCGCGCGCGTCGACGCCCAGGCGAGGAGCGGCGCCATCGGCGGATGGTTGGCGTAGACCAGGGCGCCGCCGGGCGCGCGGCGCAGGTCGTCCTTCGAGACGAGCGCACCGTGGATCGCCACGGAAGGATGCCCCCGGTGCTCGAACGCGCCGTGCGCCTCGTACTGGCGCGCCGCGAGCGCGAAGAACGCGGCTTGCCAGCCGCCCATGCCGCGGTCGAGCGGCTTGGCGAGGTCGACGAGGCCGACGAGGAGCGCCAGGCACGCCGCCAGCAGCGGGGCGAAGGCCGCGTGCCGGACGATGCTCCGGACCATCGACCTCCGTGGCGCGCCCGTCATTCCTCGTCCGGCCGCTCGAGGTGCTCGAGCAGCGCGCCGAGGCGCTCGGGATCCGAGCACGTGGCGCGGCTGGAGCCGCCGCGCGACAAGTAGGCGCGCGGCGCCTCGACGTCGCGGAAGTAGCTGGTGGCGGCGAGGCGCTCGGCGTCGTGGCGCGGATCGAGCGTGGTCGCCGAGCGCCAACGCAGCGGCCGCGCCAGGATCGCGCGCCGCATGGCGCGCGCGCGGTCGTCGTCGCGCGCGCCGACCACGACGACCGATGTCGCCGGCGCCAGGGCCAGCTGCGCCGCCAAGGCGTGGTCGGCCGCGGCCAGCCCATGGCGCTTGTGCTCGCCGGCGAAGGCCTCGAGCGCGCGCAAGGCGCGCTGCTCGTGGCGCGCTTCGCCGACGTGGGCGGCGAGCGCGAGGAGCGCCCGCGCCATGGCGGCGTTGTCGCGCAGGCTGCGGCGGCGCGGCGCCTGCGGGTGGCGCGCGAAGACGGTGGCGGGCTCGTCGGCGAAGGCGCCGTCGCGCTCCGACAAGTCCTCTTCGGCGCGCCGCGCCACGGCCTGGGCCTGCGGCAGGCGCGCGTTGTCGCCGCTCCACGCCGCCTCGTCGACCACGGCGCGCACGAAGCGCGCGGCGTCGAGCAGGCGACCGGGCAGGTGGGGCTCCCCGTCGTGCCAGTGGTGCACGCCGCGCTCGTCGACCATGCGCGCGGCGACGAACTCGATGGCGCCGCGCGCGAGGTCCGCGGCTCCTTCGTCCCCGAGCACGGCCGCGTGGCGCAGCAGTGCCGAGGCGCAGGCCAGGTTGGCGTCGGCGTGCACGACCTCGTCGCGCCGCCAGCCGCCGACCTCGGCGGGGGCGATCGAGCCGACGAAGGCGCCGCGGCGCTCGTCGAGCAGGTCGCGCCGCAGGAAGGAGACGATGCCGCGCGCCGCGTCGGCGAGCAGGGCGTCGGGCTCCAGCGAGTGCGCCGCCACGAGCGCCTCGAGCAGCTCCGCGTTCGCCTCGAGCAGCTTCTCGGGGTGCGGCACGCTCCAGTCGGGCCGCTCGCACAGGCGGAAGAAGCCGCCGCGCGCGCGATCGTGCAGCGGCGAGGAGCACAGGCGGACCAGCTCTGCGCGCCCCAGTCCACCGGCCTCGGCGTCGCCCTCCTCGCCGCGCGCGAGGAGGAACAGCAGCAGGTCGGCGTGGGGGAACTTCATGCCGCGGCCGAACCCGCCGTGGCGCGGATCGAGCTGCTCGCGCGCGGCGCGCGCCAGGGCCGCGCCGGAACCCGCGTCGATCGCGCCGCGCGCCGGACCGGGGCGCGTCCCGCGCGGGATGGGCGAGCGGCGCCCCGCGTCCCACGCGGCCTGCACGGAGGCGGCGCGCAGGAGGAGCGCCTCGCTGTCAAGGAAATTTGACAGATCCAGCAGCTCGCCATCGTGGTCGACGAAGGCCAGGGAAGGCCAGCCGTCCGGCGCGTACTCGCGGTCCAGGTCGGGCCGCCTGTCCTTGTCGACCTGCACGCACACGAAGCGTTCGCTCAGCAGGGCCACCACGCGGCCGTCGTCGAACTGGCGGTCCTGCCGCGCGCAGTGCGGGCACCAGGCGGCGCGCACGTAGGCGAGCAGCGGCACGCCGCGCTCGCGCGCCAGCTCGAAGCTCGCCTCTTCCCAGTCCCGCCACCGCATGGCGAGGAGACTAGGGAGTGGGTCGCGCTCCCTCAACAGCCGCGGCGCTTCAGGAATCGGCGTCGGCGAGCAGCGCTTCCGGCAGCGCGACCGCCTTCCAGTCGAGGAGCGGGCAGTCGCGGTACAGCTGGTCGAGCTGGTAGTACTCGCGCGCCTCGGGCTGGAGCACGTGCACGACCACGTCGATGTAGTCGAGCAGCACCCACCAGCCGAGCTCGGCGCCCTCCGCCTTCGAGTGCGTCTCGCCGAGCTGCTTCAGGCGCACGTGGAGCTCGTCGTGGATGGCCTTGACGTGCGGACGCGACAGTCCGGACACGACCACGAAGTAGTCGGCCACGCGCAGGGCTTCGGACACGTCGTAGACCTTGATGTCCACGGCCTTCTTCTGGTCGGCGAGCGCCGCGGCGCAGGCGGCTAGCAACTTGGCTTCGATGGGGGGCTCCTTGTGGACGAGTCTAGCGGCGTTCGCCTTCCGCGGCCATGCGGGTCTTGCGGCGGCGCCACCAGCGCCAGGCGAAGATGGAGACCACCAGCGCCAGCACCGAGTACAGCACGGTGTGGTTGTAGGAGGAGACCTTGGCGGCGGCGGCGGCCAGGTCGTCTCCGATCTGGTCGAAGACCTTCCACGCGATCCAGATCGAGGTCGGCACGCTGATCGCGACGCCCGCCATGTCGAGCAGGAAGAAGCGCGTGTAGCTCATCCGCAGCGTGCCCGCCACGAAGTAGCCCGGCAGGCGCAGCCCCGGCAGGAAGCGCAGGGTGAAGACCGCCCAGTTGCCGTTCTCGGCGAAGCGGCGCTCGAGCTCGGCGAAGCGCTCGGGGTGCAGGATGCGCGCCACCCACTTCAGCTTCAGCGCGGCGAGTCCGTAGCGCCTTCCGAGCCAGTAGGGGATCGAGTCGCCGCCGATGATCGCCGCCGTGCAGACCAGCGTGATCCACAGGAAGTCGACCTTCTCCTTGTGGCACAGGAAGCCGCATCCAATGAGCGTGACTTCCTCGGGCATGGGCAGGCCGATGCCGCACAGGAGCAGCACGATGAACGGCGCCCAGTGCGGGTAGTCCACGAACCAGCCCACCAGGTACTGGAGCACGCGCTGGAGCAGGTCGGCGAGGAACGCGATCAAGGGGCGGGGATTCTAGCGGGGCGGGGGCCGATCCAAGCCACCGGCCTCCGCGGCGCGGCGGCGGGCGGCCTCGGCGGCCTCCTCGGCGTGGGGGAGGCCTTCCCGAGCGGCGACTCCGAAGCGCTCGGCGGCCTTGGACCAGGCCTCTCCGGGCGGCAAGCCGGGCCACAACTCGGGCTCCTGCGCCAGCGCCACCCAGATGGCGGCCTGCCGCAAGGTCAGCTGCGACGGATCTTCGACCCG
>JBEBCR010000137.1:0-8252 GCA_041157565.1 Planctomycetota bacterium
CGATCCTCGCGTTCGCGTGCCCGCCCAAGAGTCGCGCACATCCGGAGTCCACCCTCGCCGTGAAGCACGCAGAGCTAGCCGTCGACCTGCTCGGCACCGTGCTGCACGAGGTGAACAACTCGGCGCAGCTGCTCTCGGCGCTCGACGCGCTGGGCAAGCACGTGGGCGTGGCTGTGGTGGCGGAGCGTGGCGAGGACCTCGCCACCTGCGGCGCGACGCTCGAGGCGCAGGGCGAACTGCTGCGCGCGCTGTGCGGCGACGAAGCGGCTTGCGCGGGTTCGCCTCGCGCCGTGCGGCTCTTGTGGACGCTGGTCAAGAAGCGCCTCGCCGCCGAAGGGCGCCAGCTCGCCTACGACGCGGACGCCTGTCCCGGGCAGTTGGACTTCGCGCTCGCGACGCGCGTGCTGGCGGACGCCCGGCGCGCGCCCGCCGGGGCGCGCTTGTCGCTGGACTTCGCGCGCGGAGCGTGCGCCGAGGTGGCCTCGTGAGCTGGCTCGAACGCCTGACGGCGGGCTGGGGCCTGTCCGAGGCGCGCGCCATTCCGCGCGGCGAGCCCGCGCGGGTCGAGGCGACGCAGCGCGTCCTCGCCGAACTGTCGCCGGCGCTGGCGGCGGATGGGGGCTCGGTGCACCTCGTCGCCATCGAGGGCGACGAAGTGCAACTGCGGCTGGAGGGAGCTTGCGCCCGCTGCCACGCCGCGGAGGCCACCATGTCCACGCTGGTCGAGCCGCGCCTGCGCGCGGCGCTGCCGTGGCTGCATGGCGTGCGCTGGCGGCGTTGAGTCGAGTTCAGAAGCGCCAGAGCACCGCCAGCAGCGTGGTCAACTGCACGGCGTAGGTCGCCGTGCCCAACGCGTCGCCGGTCGAACCGCCGATGCGTCGACGCAGGTAGCGCACCGCGATCCACACCACCGCCGCGCACGCCGCCACCGCCAGCCCGGCGGCCAGCGGATCGAGCCAGGAGAGCCACAGGAGCGCCGGCAGGGCGGCGAGCACGGCGAGGGCCACGCGCGAGGCGGGCAGGGCGACGAGGTCGCGCGACAAGCTCTGGCGCTCGGGGATCGTCGGCAGGGCGGCGAGCAGCAGCATCCCCGACAAGCGGCCTACGCTCGCCGCGCACACGATGCCGGCGAAGAACAACTCGCCGCGCACCAGCCACAGGGCCTTGCTCGACTCGTAGCGCAGGAGGAACGCACCCAGCAAGGCCAGCGCGCCATACGATCCGATGCGCGAGTCCTTGAGGATCTCCAGCACGCGTTCGCGCGAGAAGCCGCCACCGAAGGCGTCGAAGGCGTCGGCCACCGCGTCCTCGTGGAAGGCGCCCGTCAGGCGCGCCTCGACCAGCAAGGCCACGAGCAGCGCGATGCCGAACGGCAGGTGCGGGTGCAGCAACCAGGTCAGCCCGGCGGTGGCGAGGCCCACGAGGGCGCCCACCAGCGGGAACCAGCTCGTGGCGCGCTGGAGGTCGCCCGGCTGCAAGTGGTGCGTCGAGGGCGGGACGGGCAGGCGCGTCAGGAAGCTCGTCGCCACGCAGGCCGCGCGCCATTCGCGCGCCACGAAGCTCATCGCGATCCCTCCGGGGCGGGACCACCGAGCGCCTCGTCCAAGGTCGCCACCGCGCCCACGAGGTCGGCCGCGGCGTCGAGGAGCGGCAGCACGAGCAGCGCGCCGCTGCCCTCGCCGAGGCGCATGCCCCAAGGCAACCACGGCTCGAGGCGCAGGCTGGCCAGCGCGTGGCCGTGCAGCGGCTCGGCGCCGAGGTGCGACGCCAGCCAGCGCGACTCGCAGCCGGGGACGCGCGCCCGCGCCAGCAGCCCCGCCGCGGCGGCCAAGGCGCCATCGAGCACGCTGACGAGTCCGAGCTCGCTGGCGCGCGCCATGGCTCCGGCCATGGCCACCAGTTCCCCGCCGGCCACCGCGCGCAGGCGTCCTTCGAGCGACGCGTGGTTCGAGGCGGCGCGCTCCACCGCCTGCGCCACGGCGCGACGCTTGGCCGCGTGCTGCGCGTCGTCGCAGCCCGCTCCACGACCCGTGGCGTCCTCGACCGAAAGCCCCAGCGCGAGGATCGCCATGGCGGCGGCGCTGGCGGTGTTGCCGATGCCCACTTCGCCCGGCACGAGCAGGCGCACGCCGCGCTGCGCGGCGCGTTCCGCCTCGGAGGCGCCCAGGCGCCAGCAGGCCTCGTGCTGTTCGACCGACAGCGCATCCTCGTGACGGATGTCCATGGCTCCCGGCGCGAGTCGCGCGGCGTGGAACTCGACGCCGTCGGCGCAACCGACCTCCAGCCCGCACTCGCCGAAGAGCGAGACGTCGACCACGCGCGTGGGCGCGTCGAAGCGCCGCGCGAGCACGCTGGACACCGCGCCGCCGCGACCCAGCGTGCGCGCCACGAGCGCGCTGACGCTCGAGGGCCACGCGCTGGTGGCGACCGCGGCTGCGTGGTCGCCGCAGAACACGAGGTGCAGTCGCGGCTTGGTGCGTGGCGACAACGTGCCCTGCGCCACGCACAAGGCCTCGGCCAGATCCTCGAGCCGCCCCATGCTGCCGGGAGGCTTGGCGAGCGAGTCGAGGCGAGCGCGCGCGGCTTGGCGCAGGGAATGCTCGCCATCGAAGTCGAGGGCCGAGCGAGGACGGTCTGAAAGCGTGGTGTGAGCCATGGGTCTACGGGTGGAAGCGAGGCTAGTCGACCAAGTTGGTGGAAGCGCAGGCATGGCGCCGCGGGCGCGCGCTTGTCCAAGTTCCTTGGCAAGGAGCGCGCCCGTGGACGCGCGGCCTCACCAGGGGAACTCGTTGCTGCCGCCGACGACCTGGTTCTGGCCGTCGACGAGGAGCGCCTGCAGCACGAAGCCCGGCGCGGAGGAGCCCGGGTTCGTGAACACGCGCGTGCCCGAACCGGCGGCGTCCAACTGCACCAGGCCGCTGCGGCGCACCTGCCCGGAGCCGAACGGCAGGCCGCTGTGCAGTTGGTAGAGCGGCAAGTCGACGATCGTCGGCGTCGGGCTCCAGTTGGCCTGCGTGCAGGCGACGAGCAGGGCGCGACCTAGCGGTTCGCCTCCAGCGATGGCGAAGCTCGCCTGCCCGGGTCCGGTCAAGCCCGGTCCGGAGGCTGACAACTGCGGTCGCACGGGGGCCAGCACGACGAGGCGCGAGACGACGAAGTCCGTGGCGCTGTAGGTGTAGCGCGAGCCAGTCGGCGCGAAGGGTTGGAACGCTCCTTGCGCGGCGGGGGTCGCGGCCGTGGCGAGGCCCACGCCGCCGAGGTAGTCGGCCGAGCTGGCGAGGATGGCCTTGAAGAGGCCGTCGCCGCGGTGGAGACGCACCTTGCTCGTGCCGCCGTAGATCGACTCGACCACGACGAGATCGCGGCTGCGCGCGTCGACGACCAGATCCGAGCAGCCATCGAGCGCCGGCACGAGCACCTGCGCGTTGGCGTCGCCAAGCGGCGTGCCGGCGGCGAGCAGCGCGGCCGGCCAGCGCACGACGTCGAAGCTCCCGGGCGGAGCAGGGAAGAACGGCGATTGCAGGCCGTAGAGCAAGTCGCCATCGACATCGAACGCCACCGGGCCCGATGGCCCGGACACCACGCCAAGCACCGTGCTCGCGCCGGTGGCGAGGTCGACCTTCAGCAGGGTGTTGCCGCAGCCGAAGCCGCACGTGGCGGCGGACACGACCGCCCAGGCGCCGTTCGGCGACACGCACGCGTCGTAGTTGAACGCGGCCGTGGCGAGCAGCGTCAGCGGACCTGACGGCAGCGCGTACTCGTAGATGTTGCCGTTCGTCGACTCTCCGAGGAGCAGCGTGGCGCCATCGGGCTGGAGCACGAGGAAGGACGGGAAGGTGGCCGTCGGCAGGACGACCGTCGTCTGTTGCACCGCGCCGGTGGCGTCGAGGAGCGCGATGGACTGCCCGTCGAAGGTGGCATGCCCGCCATTGGAAAGCGGCGTCGCCGTGGTGCTGGCGACCGGGAACTGCGCGTAGGCGGAGAGCCCCGAGGCGTACTGGTCGGCCTTGGCGGGCGGGACGACGAGGAGCGCGAGAGCCGCGAGGATGGAGGCGCCGCGAGTGGCGGCGCTCGGGATGCCGGGGCGGGTCGAGTCGATGATGGTCATGGTCGTTCGAAAAGTCCGTTCGAAGCCTTGGGACGGCTCGACGACCGCGGGGCGCAGATGCCGCGCCCGAAGCGCGAGTGGACTCGGGCGGCGTCCACCTCGATGGGGGTGGCGAGCCGGGGTCCTGCTGCGCATCGCGCGCGACCTTCGTCCGAGGTCGACGAGCCTTCGGTCGCGGCGTCCTCGCGCCCCTCGCGGAGCACGGCGTCCACCGGACCACGCGACGCGCAGCGGGTATCCTGACTCACCGCCCGGAGGTCGTCGCAGCCTTCCCGCGCGATCGCCCGCGCCTCGCGGGCGCAGCTGGTGCGCGCGCGGACGAGGGTCGAAGCCGCAGTGGCCGGCCTGGCAGGCGCCAAGCCCCGACGATCCGTTGATGGCGGCTCACAGTGGCGGGACCGTGCAGGATTCGCACCTGCTTCCCCGAGCTGCGCGCCCGTTTCGGAGAAGAGGCTACGCGTGGAGCGCGCGCGGCGTCAAGCCTCGTGGTCGCTCGGGGCACGCAAGTCGTTGCGCCCCAGTGTCGCGCGGCACGCGCGTCGGCGGATCAGTCTCCGAGCCGGTCGGCGGCGTGCGCTTCGACGAAGCCGGGGATGGCGCGGCTCAATCCGGCGAGCACGTCCTGCGAGGTCGTGCCGTGGATGTGGCGTTCGGCGAAGCCCTCGCCGGCCACCAGCGCCATGCCGATCAGGAGGCTTGTGTGCAGCACGAGCGCCGTGGCGATGCCGGCGCAGATGCCACCGACGCGATCGAGCGTGGTGAACTCGGCTGCTTCGATCGCCTCGCGCCCCATGCGACCGACCAGCGCGACGCCGACCAGTCCGACGGCCACGACGAGCGTCCACACGAGTCCTTCGGCCACGGCGGGCTCGATGCCGCCGAACCACTCGGCGACGCTCGGCGCCATGCGCGGGGCCAGCGCGCGCGCCGCCGCCACCGTGGCCACGGCGCCGAGCAGGCGCACGCCTTGCCACCACAAGCCGCGTCGCGCGCCAAGGAAGGCGAACAGCAACACGATGGCGAGGCCGACGGCGTCGACCCAGTGGACCGTGAAGGAAGCGGCTGCGACGGGCATGGGGGTTGTGATGCCCAATCCATGGGCCGCATGCAACGCAAAAGCCCGCAGGTCGATTCGGACTCGGGCTATCCCCGCGCCCGCCGCGCGCCTAGACTTGGGGTGGACGGCTCCAAGCAGCCGAACGCCAAGAGACACCCGTGGACGTGCAGACCATCGAAGCCTGCCTGACGCGACTTGGGGCCGCCGTGCAGCAGGACCCCGAGCTGCTCGCCTCGTGCGCCGCCAGCCTGCGGGCCTACTTCGGCCCCGGCCAGGGCAAGGGCCGCGACGCGGCCGCGGCGCGGCGCCACTTGGAGTGGTTCTTGTGCGAGCAGTCGAGCGGCTCGGGGCTCGTGCTCGACGACGTCTGGGAGCGCCACGGCGAAGCGCTGGCCCTCGAACCCGGCTGCAGGCGCGCGCTGCGCGACAGCCACACCGGCGTCTTCGAGGTCACGGGCGTCCGCGCCGGCGACGGCTTCTGGCTGCGCGACCTCGGTTCGCTCGGCGAGTACCCGGTGCGCGAATCCGAGGCCAGCTCGCTGGTGCAAGTCGGCGACGTGGTCGCCGGACGGCTGTACCCGCTGGGCAACGGCGACCACGCGCTGGCCCGCTCGGCCTTCGTGCGCCGCTCCCTGTCGTTGCTGCAGGCGCTGCGCGCCGACTTGTCCGAGGCGCGCAAGGAGCGACGTGGCGTCGTGAGGATCGGCGGCAGCGAGCTCGAGGCGATGTTCGCGCCGCCCGCCGATCCCGAGGTGGATCCGGTGGCCGCCGCGCGCAAGTTGCTGGCGACCTCGGGCGCGGCGCCCGCCGACATCGAACGTTGGATGCAGGACCTCGCGCAGGCGCCGTTCGACCCGCGCCGCATCGTGCACGGCGCCGACGACGCGCTCGCGCCGATCCTCGACGCCTTGGCCTTCGACACGTCGGTCGACCTCGACGAGGCGCGGCGCGTGCTGATCGGGGCCTGGCACTCGCTGGCGCGCGTCGGTCCCGGGCAAGGCGCGAGCCTCGTGCCCGCGTCCACGCCCGGCGGCGAAGGAGAGGTCGAGACGGCCTTGGCGCGCTTCCGCCAAGGCACGCAGGAAGGCCGGCCCTTGTCGCAGATGCTCGACGAGCTCGAGCGCGAACTGGACATCTCCATCGAGCCCGACGAGGACGAGCTGGCGCCCGCGCCCGACTTCCCGGGCGTCGTGGGAGCGATGGTGACGGAGTTCCTGTGGGAGACCGCCGCCGAGCACGGCGTGCAGGCCGCCGCCGAGTTGCGCAGCCTCGAATCGCTGGGCGAATCCGCGCGCGACGTCGGGGTGTTCGAGAACCTTTCGCCGCTGGACTTGGCGCGTTGGGCCGGAGTGCACGTGCTCGAGGCCGGCCTCGTGCGCGGCGCGGGCGAGGCGCAGGCGCTGGTGGCGGCGCTGCGACGCTTCGTGCGTTGGGCGCGCGAAGTCCACGAAGTCGATCTCGGCACGGCCGGCGACGCGCTGCTGAAGCGCCTCGAGTCCGAGCTCCCGCGCATCGCCGAGGCAAACGCTCGCCGCACGCGCGCCGGCAAGGGCGGCGACATGCACGTGCTGCGCGCGCTTTCGGAGGACGGACTCGCGGAGCTCGAGGTCGACGGCGAGATCGTCGCCGCGCGCATCGACATGGTGCTGGCCGAGTGGCTGCGCCCCGGCGACCTGCTGCGCGGACGCATCGACGACGAAGGGCGCCTGGCGTTGTACGCGGCGCATCCCGACCTCAAGCCGGCCTAGGAAGCCGCATCCGCGGCGCCGGACGCGCGCGCCGAAGCCCGCCCGCCAGTGTCAAGTTCCCTTGACAGGCGCCTGCAGCTCGCAGACGAGCTCTTCCACGCGCGCGCCCGCGGGCGGCACCAGGTAGACCTCGCGCACCGGTCCATCGATGAGCCAGCGCATGCCGCGCATGTACTCGAGCAGTCCGGGCAAGGCGCGCGGCGCCTCCGGATACGGGCCGGCGACGTAGGCGTAGACCACGGTCTGCTGCGGCAGCACCTCGAACGGCAATCCCTTGCCGTCGAGCGCGTCGACCGGCAGGCAAAGGCGCGAACGCAGCTCGGCCACGGGCGTGGCGCCCGGATCGTCGTAGTACAGCCCGAAGGGCGGCCCGGACACGACGAGGCCCTTGGAGCGCACCTCGGCGGCGAACTCGGCCAGCCCGCGCATCGTCTGCGCGTAGCTGCCGCGCAGCTCGCGGTAGACGTACGGCTGGTCGAGGCGCTCCTTGAAGTTGGCATGGACGCGCTCGTACGGAGCGACGGTCAACGGCAGGTCCAGGGCCAAAGGCGCCCGGGCGGCTTCCACGACAGGCTTCTTGTGGCCGGACTTGCCATCCCGGGTGCCGTCGGCGTGGCAGGCACCCAGCGCCAGCACCATCACGAGCGGCAGGGTCCACATGCCCAGCGTGGCGCAGGCCGAGCGGGGACTGGCGACGGAACCGGCGGCGCAAGGGCGGGACGGGACGCTCATGCACGTAGCCTGACCTGCACGCAGCCAGGGTTCCAGCGCCAGCCGCCAGCGACGAGAAGCGTCGCGCGGCCTGTGGCGCGGGATCGCGCCGGCGACGTGCCGGGGCCGGGCGAGGGTGCTTCGACGAAGGGATGCAGCCAAGCGAGACCCGCCGGGCGGCGGGCTTGCAGGATCGGGGCCTGCGGCATCGGTGATGGGCGGTAGACAGCGGGACGCCAAAACCCCGTTCCCGGCCCCGCCAAGGCACCATTGCGTGTCTGATAATGTACGTTCTGATTCTTTTGCAAGGGGACTTGCACGGGGGCGGGGCGCCCATTGGGTGCCAGCCGCAGCCCGGCGGCCAAAGCCCATGTGCTACCGTGCGCCTCCGACCAGTGGATCCGATGTCCGCGAAAGCCCAAAGCGCCCCCCTGACCTACGACGAGCTCGTCACGGGGCTGCGCGTCGACTCGCCAACGATCGAGCTGGACCAGGCGATGGTCGACGAGTTCGCGCGCCTGACAGGCGACGACAACCCGCTGCATCTGGACGCGGAGCACGCCGCCCGCACCCCCTTCCGCAAGCGCATCGCCCACGGCGCCTTGGTGCAGTCGCTGGCCGCGGGCCT
>JBEBCR010000138.1:0-10087 GCA_041157565.1 Planctomycetota bacterium
CGACGCGGAGCTCGAGGCGGTCCTGGCGCACGAGGTGGCGCACGTGCGCCTGCGCCACGTGCCGCTCTTCCTGCTCGCCTCGGCCGCCTGGATCCTGCTCGTCGACCTCGCCGCGCGCGCCTTCGCCCCGGACGACGAGTGGCTGGCGCTCGGCTGGCTCGTCGTCGGCTTCGCCGCGTGGTTGGCGGGCTTCACGTGGCTCTCGCGCCGCGCCGAGCTGCAGGCCGACCTCGCGGCCATCGAGATGGTCGGGGGTCGCGAGGCGCTGGTGCGGGCGCTGGACAAGGTTGGCGGACGGTTGCGCGACGTCGCCGGCTGGCGCCACTTCAGCGTGGCCGACCGCGTGCGCTTCCTCGAGCGCGCGGCGGTCGAACCCGCGTTGCGTCGCGGCCTGGATCGCACGCTGCGCGTGGTCGCGCTGGGCGCGGCGCTGCTGGGGCTCCTCGGCGGCGCACTGCACGCCGCGCGACTCGTGCGCGAGGCGCCGGCGCAGCACGCGTGGGCCGAGCTGCGGCTCGGCCGGTGGAGCGCGGCGAACGCGCGCCTCGCGCGGCACGGCGCCGTCGACGAGGGCCTCTGTCGACTCGCGGAGCGCGCGCGCGAGCTGGCCCCGGAGGATCTCGACTCGGACGGATTGGCCGAGCGCGCGTCGCGCGCCTTGCGCGCCGGACGCGCCGACGAGGGCGTGGAATGGCTGGCGCTGGCCGCGCTGCGCGATCCGGCGCGCTGGACGAGCGCCGCCGACGCCGCCGCGCGCGGCGACGCCGCCTTGGCGCAGGAGGAGCTCGACGCCCGCCTCGGCGACGAACACGGACGCCGCCGCGGCGCGTTTGTCAAATAAAATTGACGCCTGCGCCGCGCCTGCTAGTACGACAAGCCGTTCTTGCGCAGGTGGCTCAGAGGATCGCCCTCGCGCAGCAAGCCGCCGGCCTCCGCGGTGGCCACGACCAGCACGTGGTCGCCGGCGTCGCAGGTGGCGCGCGCGCGGCACTCGAGCCACGCCAGCGCTTCGACGAGGTGCAGGCTGCCGCCTGGGCCATTGGCGGCGGCGAGACCCGCGAAGGGATCGTCCGACTTGAGGAACGGCGCCATCAGCCCGCGGCTGGCGGCGTCGAGGATCGACACGCCGAAAAGCGCGCCCGGACGCAGCGCGGCGAGGTGCGGCCGGTCCTTGCCGAGCGCCACGACGATCGTCGGCGGCTCGAAGCCGCATTGCACGAGGAAGCTTGCGAGGAAGCCCGCGGGGCGACCTTCGAGGTGGCAGGAGACGATGTACAAGCCGCTCGGGACGCGACCGAGGGCGCGGGCCAGCGGAGAGGGTTCGGGGCGCGTCATAAGTACTTGTTTCCAAGCTAGTTCTACGCACCCCTCTGGGTGGAATCCAAGCCCTGAAACGCGGACAATGTTCGGCCCCTCCGCAAGGTGCGCCCACGCCGCCCTCGACGCCCCGTTCCGGGCGCGTCGGGCTGGCCGGACGCCGCCTGGCGCGCCCGCGCGCGCCGACCCGCGAACGCCGCGGCGCACCCCGTCCGCGGAGGACTCGAGCGACGCATGAGCCAGAGCGACACCACCCCGCCGACGACGCCGCCCGCCAGCATCGAACCGCGCCTCATCGAGCGCGAGATGCGCGAGAGCTACCTGACCTACGCGTTGTCGGTCATCCACTCGCGCGCCCTGCCGGACGTGCGCGACGGCCTCAAGCCCTCGCAGCGCCGCATCCTCGTGGCGATGAACGACCTCAACCTCGGCCCGCGCGCCAAGTACAGGAAGTGCGCCAAGATCGCCGGCGACACTTCGGGCAACTACCACCCGCACGGCGAGGCCGTCGTCTACCCGACCCTCGTGCGCATGGCGCAGGACTTCTCGCTGCGCTACCCGATGGTCGACGGCCAGGGCAACTTCGGCTCGATCGACGGCGACGCGCCGGCGGCCATGCGCTACACGGAGGCGCGCATGAGCGGCATCGCGGTCGAGATGATGGCCGACCTCGAGAAGGAGACGGTCGACCTCGAGCCGAACTACGACGACACGCGCATGCAGCCGGTCGTCCTCCCGAGCCGCTTCCCGAACCTCTTGTGCAACGGCTCCGACGGCATCGCCGTCGGCATGGCGACCTCGCTGCCGCCGCACAACCTGCGCGAGATCTGCGCGGCGCTGCGCATGGTGCTCGACGACCCGCGCACCACGATCGCGCAGCTGTGCGAGGTCGTGAAGGGCCCCGACTTCCCGACCGGCGGCATCGTCATGGGCAGGAACGGCATCCGCCAGGCCTACGCCACGGGCCGCGGGCTGATCCGCCTGCGCGGCCGCTGGAAGGTCGAGGACATCCGCACCAAGCAGCAGATCGTCGTCACCGAGATCCCGTTCCAGGTGCGCAAGACGGCGATCATCGAGAAGATCGTCGAGGTCGTGAAGGACGGCCGGATCACCGGCATCTCCGACGTGCGCGACGAGTCCGACCGCGACGGCATGCGCCTCGTGATCGAGCTGAAGAAGAACGAGGACCCGCAGGTCGTCGCCAACCAGCTCTTCCAGTACACGCCGCTGCAGGAGACGGTCTCGATCATCAACCTGGCCGTCGACGACCGCCAGCCGCGCACGCTGAACCTGCGCCAGCTGCTCGACGCCTACGTGCGCCACCGCCGCGACGTCATCCGCCGGCGCACGAAGTTCCTCCTGCGCAAGGCCGAGGAGCGCAAGCACATCGTCGAGGGCCTGCGCATCGCCGTGGGCAACATCGACGAGGTCGTGCGCATCATCCGCGCCAGCTCCGACCGCGACGACGCGCGCGCCAAGCTGCGCGCCGCCTTCGGCCTGTCCGAGCGCCAGTCGCAGGCCATCGTCGACATGCGCCTCGGCAGCCTGACCGGGCTCGAGATCGGCAAGCTGGAGGCCGAGTACCAGGAGCTGCTGGCCGAGATCGCCGACCTGAACGACATCCTGGCGCGCGAGATCCGCGTCACGAACATCATCAAGGCCGACCTCGACGAGCTCGAGGCGCAGTACGGCGACGACCGCCGCACCGAGATCAGCCCCGAGGAGATCGACGGCAGCTTCGACGTCGAGGAGTTGATCGCCGAGGAGATGATGGTCGTCACCGTCACGCGCGACGGCTGGATCAAGCGCACGCCGCTCGACCAGTACCGCGCGCAGCGCCGCGGCGGCCAGGGCGTCAAGGGCTCCGAGGCCAAGGAAGGCGACGCCACGCGCTCCGTCTTCGCGGCGGCCACGAAGGACTACCTGATGTTCTTCACCAGCCTCGGCAAGGTGCACTGGGCCAAGGTCTGGGCCATGCCCGAGGCCGCGCGCGACGGCAAGGGCCGCGCCATCGGCAACATCGTGCAGCTCGAGGCCGGCGAGAAGGTCGAGAGCGTGCTGCGCGTGCCGCACTTCGACAAGGACAGCTTCGTGTTCTTCGCCACGCGCCAAGGCACGGTCAAGAAGACCTCGATGGCCCTGTTCTCGCGCCCCAAGCGCGGCGGCATCCGCGCCATCACGCTGGCCGAGGGCGACGAGCTCGTGGGCGTCGCGCAGGTCAAGAAGGGCGAGACGATCCTCTTGTCCAGCGCCGGCGGCAAGACCATCCGCTTCCACGAGACGAGCGTGCGCGCCATGGGCCGCACGGCCGGCGGCGTGCGCGGTCTGCGCCTGCTCGGCGACGACCGCCTCGTGGGCCTCGTGGTCGCCGGCGCGGAGGACGTGTCCGTCCTCTCGGCCTGCGAGCACGGCTACGGCAAGCGCACCGCGATCGCCGAGTACCCGATCAAGGGCCGCGGCGGCCAGGGCGTCATGGACATCAAGACCACCGAGCGCAACGGCAAGGTGGTCGGCACGGCGCTCGTGCGCGACGGCGACGAGATCCTCTTCATCACGATCGGCGGCAAGGCCGTGCGCATCGAAGCCTCGGGCATCAACGCCATCGGTCGCAACACGCAGGGCGTGCGACTCGTCGACCTGCGCGAAGGCGACGCGCTGGCGGGCCTCGACGTCGTCAGCGAGGCCGACCTGGACCGCTACGTCGCCGAACGCGCGGCCGCCGGACCGGTGGAGCCGTTGCCCGACATCGAGGACGGCGGCGACGAACCGGAGGACCTCGTCGACGACGGGGCCGACGACGCCGACGCGGACGCCGACGAGACGGAGGAGTGACCATGGGACTGAAGGAACGCTTCGAAGCCGACGTGAAGGAGGCGATGCGCGCCAAGAACGAGGTGCTGCGCGACACGCTTCGCCTGCTGCTGGCCGAGTTCAAGCGGCTGGAGGTGCAGGAGGGCAAGGAGCTGACGCCCGAGCTCGAGCTCGACGTGCTGCTGAAGGCCGCCAAGCAGCGCCAGCAGTCCATCGACGAGTACGAGAAGGGTGGACGTCCCGAGCTCGCCGCCAAGGAGAAGGCCGAGCAGGCCATCATCCAGGGCTACCTGCCCAAGGCGATGGGCGAAGACGAGGCGCGTGCCGCGCTCAAGGTCCTGATCGCCGAGACGGGGGCCGCCTCGAAGAAGGACGCCGGCCTCGTGATGAAGGCCGTCATGGCCAGGCACCGCGGCGTCCTCGACGGGAAGTTGGCGCAGAAGCTCCTCGGCGAGCTCCTGCCCTGAAGGCCGCCGCCGCCCTCGCCACGCGCGCGATGGCCGCCCACCCGCGTCGTTCGCGATCCGGCCCCGGCGCGGGCGACCTGCGCCAGCCTGGCCTCTTGCGTCCGCGCGACCTGCGCGGGGCCGACCCGCGCGCCATGCACGAGCGGCTGCAGGCGCTGACGGGATCGCGGCAGGATCCATGCGTGCTCGACGTGTTCCTCGCGCTCGTCGACTTCGTCGAGGGGGCGCCGGCCAGGCCATGGTGGGACTACACGCCGGAACGCCTGCGCCTCTTCGGCGAGTGACCAGGCTCGAGCGCGCGCGGCATCTGGCTCGCCTCGTCGCCAGCTTGCACACTGTGCGCATGAGCCTCGTCCCATGAGCCACGCCGAGTCCGATCGCCTCGTCGCGCGCCACACCGGGCTCGTCAAGCGCGCCGCCTGGATCTCGGGCTTGACGCTCGCTTCGCGCCTCGTCGGTTATGCGCGCGAAACCTTGGCGGCGGGCTTGTTCGGCGACAAGAGCGCGGCGCTCGACGCCTTCGTCACGGCGTGGCGCATCCCCAACCTGTTCCGCGGGTTGATGGGCGAGGGCGCCATCGCCACCGCCATGCAGACCGAGCTGACGCGCGCGGAAGCCGAACGCGGCGTCGAAAGCTCCAACGCGCTGTTCCGCGGCTTGTTCGTGCTGGTGGGCGCCGCCAGCCTGGTCCTCGTGGGCGTGCTCGTCCTGTGCGTCGTGGCGATGCCCGATCGCATGCCGCTGACCGGCTGGCCATGGCTCGGCGCGGATCCCGCGCCCGTGCGCGAACTCGTGGCGCGCATGCTGCCGTTCGTCGTCTTCGCCTGCCTCGCCGCCGTCGCCGGCGGGGCGCTGCAGGTGCGAGCGCGCTTCGTGGCGTGGGCCGCGGCGCCGGCGCTGATGAACGTGGCTTGGATCGGCGCGCTCTGGTGGACGGCCTCGCGCCATGGTTGGAGCGCGCTGGTCGGCGCGGCCGAGATCGAGCGCCAGCTCGCCATGGCGCGCGAGTTGGCGTGGCTCGTGCTCCTGGCTGGATCCGTGCTGCTCCTGGCGCAGTTGCCGTCGGTGGCGGCGGAAGGCTTGCTGCGCAAGGGCGCGCCCATCCCATGGCGGGCGGTGCGCGGCGTGTTCGCGCGCAGCGTGCCCATCGCCGTGGGGGTCGCCGTCTTCCAGGTGAACATCTTCGTCGCCGGCTTGTACGCCGAGGCGCTGCTCGAGGACGGCGGGCCTTCGATCTTCTGGTGGGTGACCCGCCTCCAGCAGTTGCCGCTGTCGCTCGTCTCCGTCGCCGCCGCCAGCGCGGTGTTCCCCTTGCTGGCCGCGCACGCCTCGCGCGGCGAACTGGGCGCGTGCGCCAGGCTCCACAAGGACACGCACCACGCCATCCTGTTCCTGGCGCTGCCGGCGACGGCGAGCCTCGTGGCCATCGCGCCCGAGATCGTGTCCGCCTGCTTCGAGCACGGCGCGTTCGGCCCCGAGGGCGTGCGCCGCGGCGGCGAAGCCCTGCGCTGGTTGGCGTTGGCGATCGTGCCGGTGGGGGCGGCGAGCTGGTGCGCGCGCGCCCACTACGCCTTGGGCGAGACGCGCCAGCCGCTCTTCGCCGCGCTCGCCAGCGCGGGGGTGAACCTGGTCGCGGCGCCGCTCTTCATCGTCCACCTGGGGATGGACGTGGCGGGGCTGTGCGCCGCCAGCGCCCTGGCGGCGGTGGTTCAAATGGTGATCTTGGGGCTTTCCCTCAGACGTTTGCTCCCACGAACGGGAGAGCCCCGCTGGCGGCGCTTGCTGCTCCCCGTGGCGCTTGGACTCGTCACGGCGCTCGTGGCGCGCTCGGTCTTCATCACGGCTTCATCTGGGCCGACGACCGTGGCTAGGCTTGTGGTCGCAATTATCTGCGGCAGCCTCACTTACCTCATCGGCGCGTGGCTTTTGAACAGCCCTGAAATGACCGGCTTGCGCCAACGGCTGGCTCGGCGCAAGACCTGAAGCGACCGCCGACAAGGGTGCTCGGCACAGCACTGTGCAATATGTGGTACCGTTGTAAGCTGAGGACCTACTAGGGCTTGGGGCTGGAAACCCAAGATTTTTGGAAACAGCCTCTGGGCTCGATGGCAGAATCCGAACCACGCAGCCGATCGGGCGGTTGCGCTCAACGACCACCAGACACATCGCCTAAACCATCCGCAGACAAGAGTTTATAGCTGAGCTAGCCCTCTACTGCCTGGTTTCGACCCTACGACCGCGGGTGCGTTTGCGCCCGCGGTGGTGTCACCTCGCCCCCAAGTCGCACCTGTCCCAACGGAAGTCCTGAAGCTGTGAACCCCATCGTCCCCTCGCTCCAGAAGGGCGGCCGTGCCGCCGAGCCCAAGACCGTGGATTCCCTCGCCGAACTGCAAGCCGTCGCTCCGCCGAGCGACCTGCCCGATCCGCAGCTGACGGAGAACGCCGTCAAGGTGCTCGAGCGCCGCTACCTCAAGAAGGACGCGACCACGGGCAAGATCTGCGAGACGCCGCGCGAGATGTTCTGGCGCGTCGCCACCTGCGTGGCGCACGCCGACATGACGCTGCCGGGCGGCTCGGCCGACAAGGCGCTGGCCGTGGCGCGCGAGTTCTACACGCTGATGGCCAAGTGCCTGTTCATGCCGAACAGCCCGACGCTGATGAACGCCGGGCGCGAGATGGGCATGCTCTCCGCCTGCTTCGTCCTCCCCGTCGAGGACTCGATCGAAGGCATCTTCGACTCGATCAAGGCCACCGCCATGATCCAGAAGGCCGGCGGCGGCACGGGCTTCTCGTTCTCGCGCCTGCGTCCGCAGGGCGACCTCGTGCGCAGCTCCGGCGGCACCACCGAAGGCCCGATGTCCTTCATCCAGGTCTTCTCGAAGGCCACCGACGCCATCCAGCAGGGCGCGTTCCGTCGCGGCGCGAACATGGGCATCCTGCGCGTCGACCACCCGGACGTCCTGCGCTTCATCAACATCAAGGACGACCTGAGCCAGCTGACGAACTACAACATCAGCATCACGGTCACCAACCGGTTCATCGACGAGCTGCGTTCGAACCCGAACACGCCGCACATGGTCATGAACCCGCGGACCAAGCAGTGGTCCAAGCTCGAGAAGACCGACGACAAGGGCAAGCCGACCGGCGAATTCCACACCGTCGGCGAGCTGTGGAACATGATCATCGAGCACGCCTGGAAGACGGGCGAGCCGGGCGTCGTGTTCATCGACCGCGTCAACGAGAAGAACCCGATCAAGAACGTCGGCCTGATCGAGGCCACGAACCCCTGCGGCGAACAACCGCTGCACCCGTACGACAGCTGCAACCTCGGTTCGATCAACCTGGGCGCGCTGGTGAAGGGCGAGGGCGCCAACGCGCGCTTCGACTGGGACGAGTACAAGTCGATCATCCACTCGACGACGCGCTTCCTCGACAACGTGATCGAGGTCAACAAGTACCCGCTGCCGCAGATCGACAACATGTCGAAGACCACGCGCCGCATCGGCCTGGGCGTGATGGGCTTCGCGGACGCGCTGTACAAGCTCAACATCGCCTACAACAGCGAGCAGGGCACGGCCTTCGGCGAGCGCATCATGCAGGTGCTCAACGACGAGTCCCACATGGCCTCGGAGATCCTGGCCGAGGAGCGCGGCGTGTTCCCGGCCTGGGAAGGCAGCGATTGGGAGAAGGCCGGCCGTCGCCTGCGCAACAGCTACACGACGACGGTGGCGCCCACCGGCACCATCTCGATCATCGCCAACTGCTCCGGCGGCATCGAGCCCATGTTCAGCCTGGCCTTCATCCGCCAGGTCATGAAGGACAACCAGGGCCGCCCGACGATCATGCGCGAGGTCAACTACGTCTTCGACGAGATGTCCAAGCGCCGCGGCTTCTACAGCGACGAGATGATCGACGACATCGTCGAGAAGGGCACGCTGGCCTACCGTTCGGACATCCCGGACGACGTCAAGCGCGTGTTCGTCACGGCGCACGACATCACGCCGTACTGGCACATGAAGATGCAGTCGGCCTTCCAGCGCCACTGCGACTCGTCGATCAGCAAGACGATCAACTTCCCGCACGAAGCCTCCGTCGAGGACGTGCGCCAGATCTACGAGATGGCCATCGACGAGGACGTGAAGGGCGTGACCGTCTACCGCGACGGTTGCCGCGACATGCAGCCGATGGCCCTCAAGGGCTCGACGACCAAGAAGGACGGCGAGGCTTCCGCTTCGACCACCTCCTCGGCCGCGCCCGCGACCACCCCGCTGCAGCAGGCCGGCATGAACACGTCGATGGGCGGCGACGGCGAGGAGCTGTCGCCGATCAAGCTGCCGGAGATCATGCCCTGCGTGCGCATCCGCCAGATGACGCCGTTCGGCAACATGCACGTGAAGGTGTCGGTCGACCCCGTCGCCCAGCGCGAACGCGAAGTCTTCGCCCAGCTCGGCAAGGGCGGCGACGTGGCCAACTCGGACCTCGAGGCCATCTGCCGCATCCTGTCGCTGTGGCTGCGCTCCAACGGCAGCCTCAAGATGGCCCTCAAGCAGCTCGAGGGCATCGGTTCGTCCCTGTCGGTCCCGACCAAGGACGGCCGCATCATGTCGCTGGCCGACGGCCTCGCGACGGCGCTGAACCGCTACCTCCAGGCCAAGGAGGAGTCGGGCCTGCACGGCCTCCTGCTTGGCGGCGCGACGCCCGACGTCGCCAAGGCCTCGAACGGCTCCAGCTCGTCGTCGACCGGCGCCGACCTGCCGCCGTCGAGCCTCAAGGCCGCCAAGCAACCCTCCAAGTCGAGCACCCAGTACAAGCTGAAGTGCCCGGCTTGCAGCAGCAACCTCTCGTTCGAAGAGGGCTGCGTGAAGTGCCACGCCTGCGGCTTCAGCCAGTGCTGATGGCCGTCGGAAGGAACGACGACTAGCCGCGTCGCCAACCACGACGCACGCGACTCTCTCTCCCGCGCGGGGCTCCATCGACGAGATGGGGCCCCGCGTGCATGGGCAGGGTGCCAATGCGTCCCGCGCAGCGGAACCGACGGCAAGGCCCCGCTGCAACGGCATCCTGCGCCGAGGCGGGAGCAAGCCGCAACGTGCTTTTCGCCAACCTGTTAGGCGTGATCCACCATCCCCCGGCGCCAGAGGAGCCACTTTCCTCGGTGGTTTGGGGTCCCCAGCGCGCCTTCCTTCCCGAGGACGCGCGCGAACCGATCTTCCCTGCGAAACTACGGCATGCAACGCGTACTCCACATCCTCTTCCTCGCCGCGCTGGCCTTCTGGCAGGCCTCCTGCGGGTCCACGCTGACCTCCTATCCCAAGCAGTCGCAGCCGGTCTACGACCTCTACGCCACCGGCCAGTTCGACAAGGCCGCGGACAAGATCGCCGACAAGTCGTTCGACGGAAAGCGCGACAGCATCGACGGCGTCCTGTGGTTGCTGGAGCAAGGCAAGATCCTCCACGCGGCGGGGCGCTTCGAGGAGAGCAACGCGGCCTTC
>JBEBCR010000139.1:0-3002 GCA_041157565.1 Planctomycetota bacterium
GGCAGGAAGGAGCAAAATAGACCCGTTCGAGCGGCTTCCGAAGAGCGCCCGAGGCTGGCTACATTGGTGAAGCTGGACATAGTCCCTCGGCACCCAACGCATGCCCTCCGCACCCCGCCCCCGCGACGACGCGTCGAGCCCCGCCACGCACGGGGTGATCCGCATCCGCAAGGCGCGGCAGAACAACCTCGCGGGGGTGGACGTCGACCTGCCGCGCGAGTCGCTGATCGCGATCACCGGAGTCTCGGGTTCGGGCAAGAGTTCGCTGGCCTTCGACACGCTCTACCGCGAGGGGCAGCGGCGCTTCCTCGAGACGTTGTCGGCCTACGCGCGCCAGTTCCTCGGCGGCATGGAGAAGCCCGAGGTCGATTCGATCGAGGGACTGTCCCCCGCCATCGCCGTCGACCAGAAGTCGATCCAGCGCGGCGCGCGCTCGACGGTGGGGACGCTGACGGAGATCGTCGACCACCTGCGGGTCCTGTTCGCGCGCGCGGGTCGCGCGCATTGCCCGGCCTGCAAGCTGCCGGTGCAGTCGCGCACGCGCGAGGAGATCGTGCAGGCCCTGCTGCGCGAGCACGCCGGCCAGGCGATCCACCTGATGGCGCCCGTGGTGAAGGACCGCAAGGGCTCGCACGAGGAGCTCCTCGCGACGCTGCGCAAGAAGGGCTTCGTGCGCGCGCGCATCGACGGCGAGGTCGTGCGCCTCGAGGAGGCTCCCGCGCTGGAGCGCTACAAGCGGCACACGATCGAGGTGGTCGTCGACCGCCTGCGCCTCGAGGCCGACAAGCCCGAGCGCCTGCGCGAGAGCCTGCAGCAGGCGATCGAGCTGGGCGGCGGCGACATCGTCGTGGCGGGGGAGAAGGGCGATTCGGCCCATTCGACCTCGCGCACCTGCCCGGGCTGCGGCGCGGACACGCCGCCGCTGGAACCGCGGCTCTTCTCGTTCAACTCGCCGCACGGCGCCTGCGACGCCTGCGAGGGGCTGGGCGAGCGCCTGCAGCCCTCGGAGCGCGCGCTGGTCGCCGACGCGTCGAAGACGATCCGCGAGGGCGCCCTCGCCACCACGCGCGCCTCTGGTGGCGCGCTTGTCTTCCCGAACGTGACGTTCAAGTTCCTCGAGTCGGTCGCCAAGGAGCACGGCTTCGACCTCGACACGCCTTGGCGCGACCTGCCGGCGCGGGCCAAGCGCGTCGTGCTGCATGGCGCGGGAGACGAGCGCTTCGAGGACTCGGTGCAGTGGTCGGGCGCGAAGTACGCGGGCAACGCGACGTGGAAGCGCCGCTACGTAGGCGTCGTGCCGGCCATCGAGAAGGGCGCCGAGAAGGGCATCCACAAGAAGCGCGCGCAGCGTTTCCTCGCGCGCAAGCGCTGCGAGTCCTGCGACGGCACGCGCCTCAACAAGGCCGCCAACGCCGTGCTGCTCGGTGGAGTGCCGTGGAGCGAGTTCGCGCGCGCGCCGATCGGCGAGCTGCCGAAGAAGCTCGACGCGCTGCAGCTGTCGGACCGCGAGGCGCGCATCGCGCGCGACCTCGTCAAGGAGGTGCGCCGGCGCGTGGCCTTCCTGCTCGAGGTGGGACTGTCCTACCTGACGCTCGAGCGTTCGGCCGAGACCCTGTCGGGCGGGGAGGCCCAGCGCATCCGCCTCGCCGCGCAGCTGGGCGCCGGCCTGCAGGGCGTGCTGTACGTGCTCGACGAGCCGTCGATCGGCCTGCACTCGCGCGACCACGAGCAATTGGTCGGCGCGCTGCGGTCGCTGCGCGACGCCGGCAACACCGTGGTGGTCGTCGAGCACGACGAGGCCACCCTGCGCAGCGCGGACTGGCTGGTCGACGTGGGGCCCGGCGCGGGGCGCCATGGCGGCCACGTGGTCGCCTCCGGCACGCCCGCCGAGGTCGCCAAGGGCGATGGGGCCACGGCGCGCCTCTTGCGCGGCGAGATCGCCATGCAGAAGCCCGCCGCGCGCCGCAAGGGGCTCGGCAAAGAGCTGGTCGTCGAAGGCGCGCGCGCCTTCAACCTCAAGGGCGTCGACGTCGCCGTGCCGCTGGGGATGCTGGTCGCGGTGACGGGCGTGTCGGGCTCGGGCAAGTCGACGCTCGTCAACCGCATCCTCGAGCGCGCCGTGCGGCGCAAGCTCGGGCTCGAGGCGCCGGCGCCCGAGGAGCACGAGCGCGTGCGCGGCATGGAGCACGTCGACGACCTCGTCACCATCGACGCCACGCCCATCGGCCGCACGCCGCGCAGCAACCCGGCGACCTACATCGGCGTGTTCGACCACGTGCGCGAACTGTACGCGCAGCTGCCCGAATCGAAGCTGCGCGGCTGGACCCGCAGCCGCTTCTCGTTCAACGTCGCCGGCGGCCGCTGCGAGAGCTGCCAGGGCGCGGGCGCCAAGTACGTCGAGCTGCAGTTCCTCGCGCCGGTGACCGTGCCGTGCGAGGAGTGCGGCGGCAAGCGCTTCGGCGCGGACACGCTCGACGCGCGCTTCAAGGGCAAGACGATCTCCGACGTGCTGGCGATGCCCGCCGAGGAGGCCGCCGAGCTCTTCTCCGAGCTGCCGAAGATCGCCGCGCCGCTCAAGCTGATGGGCGAGATCGGCCTCGGCTACCTGGCGCTGGGCCAGCCCTCGACCACCTTGTCGGGTGGCGAGGCGCAGCGCCTCAAGCTCGTCACGGAGCTGCAGAAGAAGCCCAAGGGCCACACCCTGTACGTGCTGGACGAGCCCACGACCGGCCTGCACGCCCTGGACGTGGCGCGCCTCGTGGCCGCGCTGCAGCGCCTCGTCGACCTCGGCCACACCGTGCTGGTCGTCGAGCACGAACTCGACCTCGTCTCCGCCGCCGACCACGTGATCGACCTCGGGCCCGAAGGCGGCGAGCAGGGCGGCCGCCTCGTGGTCGCCGGCACGCCCGAGGAGGTCGAGGCGCATCGCGGCTCGCACACCGGCGCCGCGCTGCGCGCCTTCCACGGCCGCAAGCGGCACGCCTCCGCGGCGCGACGCGAGG
>JBEBCR010000140.1:0-3832 GCA_041157565.1 Planctomycetota bacterium
CGCCGCCATCTGGCGCACCGCCTGCAGCGCGCGGGGCTGGGTCGCCACGCCGTGGCCGGGTTGTTGGGCGCAGCCGGGCTCTTGCCGTGGTGCGCGGCGTCTATTTGCGAGAGGGCGGGGCTGCAGCCTGAATCGGGGGCGCTGGCGGGTTCGTGCGCGAGCCTGGCCCTCCACGCCCTGCTTTGGCGGCGGGGACTGGCGTTGCCTCGCCGCCAAGCTTGACGGGAACGGCCTCTTTCCCGACCATCCTTCGCCCCCTGCGCGCCCCATCCCGCGTCCTGCCGCCGCGCAGGCTGGCGGGGCCGCCGTCGGCCGGAACCCCGCCGTGGCCTACCCCCTCACCGCCATCATCTCCGATCTGCATGCCAACATCCCGGCCATCGAGACGGCGGTGGCGGATGCCGTGGCGCGCGGCGCCGAGCGCTTCCACTGCCTCGGCGACATGGTCGGCTACGGCGCCGAGCCGCTGCAGGCGGTGCGCCGCGTGCGCGAGCTGGTCGCGGGTCGCGGCGCGTCGCGGCCGCTGCTGCCGGGCTTGTGCCTGAAGGGCAACCACGAGGCGGCGCTGATCGACACCGAGCAGGACGGCGACTTCAACCCCAAGGCCCGCGTCGCCATCCGCTGGACCAAGGAGGCGCTGGTGGTCGAGGGCTTCGAGCCGTTCGACTGGATCGACTCGCTCTCGCCCGAGGGCCTCGACGAGTCGGCCATGTGGGCCCACGGTTCGCCGCGCGATCCGCTCAAGGAGTACATGCTCCCGCGCGACCGGGCCAACCCGGAGAAGATGCGCGCCTGCTTCGCCGCGCTGCGCGCCAAGCAGCGCCTCGTGTGCTTCGTCGGCCACAGCCACGTGCCGGCGATCTACTTCGAGGATGGCCGCATGTACCGTCCGACCGGCACGACGACTCCGCTCGACCTCGGGCTGTCCGAGTCGTGCCGCGCCATCGTCAACGTGGGCTCGGTCGGGCAGCCGCGCGACGGCGATCCGCGCCTCTCCTACGTCCTGTGGGACGGGACGCGGCCGAGCTTCGTGCGCCTCGACTACGACCACGAAGCGGCGGCGTCGAGGATCCGCGCCGTGAAGGACCTGCCCGAGTTCCTGGCGGAGCGGCTCCTGGTCGGACGCTGAGGCGTCCTCGACCAGCGCCGCGCCGCGCGCAACGACCAGAACCGAATCGCCGAACCGCCCGACACCGCCCACCGTGGACAAACGCTTCCTCTCCGCACTGCTCCTGTGCTTCGTCATCGTCGTCGGCTGGGGCCTCCTGTTCCCGCCGCCCGAGAAGCCCGCCTCGCCGCCGACCAACGCCCCGGGCGCGCCCGCCGACGCCGCGACCTCCTCCGCGCCCGCCGCGACGACCGTCGCGCCCGTCGAGGGCGCCCGCGTCCTGCGCGAGGAGACCGAGCGCGTGGAGACGCTGGTGCTCGGCGAGGGGGCGCAGCGCTGGCGCATCGTCGCCACCAACCGCGGCGGCGCGATCGCCGAGTTGCGCCATGCCGCGCTGGCGCAGGACGGCAACTTGCCGGAGTCCGAGCGCTCCAAGCCCGAGAACTGGGCGGTGGTGCTGTCGACGGTCGACGACGCCAAGTCGGGCTCGCGCTCGCTCGCGCTGCGCGCCTCGCCCTCGGCCGAGCTCGTGGCGGGCAAGGAGCTCGACAGCGCGCTGTGGACCATGCGCCTCGTGCCCGACGCCTCCGCGCCGCGCGGCGTCGAGTGGGAGTACGCGCCCGGCACGGGCGTCGTCTACGCCAAGCGGCTCGTCGCCGATCCGGGCGCGAGCCGCCTGCGCTTCGAGCTCGAGATCAGGAACGAGTCGTCCAGGGAGGCGGCCGGTCGGCGCGACTTCGTGCTCGTGCCCGCCGCGGGCATGCCCTACGACTCGGGCGACTCGTTCTACATGGAGCCCTCCGCCGTGGCGTGGGCTCCGGTCGCCGGCGAGGAGGCCGGCGCCATGGCGGTGCGCAGCTACGGGCCGGATTCGACCGAGCGCTTCGGCGCGCTGGCGGTCGACCTGCCGGTGGGTTGGGTCGGCGCGCACAACAAGTACTTCGCGGCGCTGCTCTCCGGACGCGGCGACGCCGATCGCGCCGCCATCGTCGGCACGAGCTGGCGCGCGGTGTACGACAAGCCCTTCCACGAGAAGGACAAGCAGACCGACGGCTGGCGGCAGATGGAGGCCGAGGTGGCGCTGGGCCTCGACCTGCCGCAGGTCGGGCAGTCGCGCAGCTGGACCTTCGACCTGTACGCGGGTCCCAAGGACCGCTCCGAGCTGCAGCTCGCCTCGCCGGACTACCGGCACCTGGCCGACCACGACCTCGGGTTCTTCGCCGGCATCGCCAAGGCGCTCCTGGCGATCATGGACTTCTTCCACGGGCTGACGAACTCGTGGGGGATGGCGATCATCCTCCTGACGCTGTTCGTGCGCCTGGTGCTGTTCCCCATCAACCGCCGCTCGCAGACGGCGAATGCGAAGTACCAGAGCAAGATGAAGCGCGTCCAGCCGCGCATCGAGGAGCTCAAGAAGCGCTTCGAGAAGGATCCCGCGCGCCTGCGCCAGGAGCAGGCCAGGGTCATGCAGGAGGAGGGCGCGTTCCCGACGCTTGGCGGCTGCCTGCCGCCGCTCCTGCAGATCCCGATCTTCATCGGCCTGTTCAAGGCCGTGGGCGTGTCCTTCGACCTGCGCCAGGAGTCCTTCCTCGGGATCGTGCGCGACCTGTCGCTGCCCGACCAGCTCCTGCCGCTGGGCACGGAGCTTCCGCTGGTGGGCTCGCACTTCAACGTCCTGCCGCCCCTGATGGTGGTGATGTGGATCCTGCAGCAGCGCAGCATGCCGCGCCCCACCGAGGAGCAGGCGTTGATGATGTACAAGATGATGATGTGGATGCCCGTCGTGATGGGCGTCTTCCTGTACAACTACGCCGCCGGCCTGTCGCTCTACATGATCACGCAGTCGACGCTGGGCATCATCGAGATCAAGGTCATCAAGAAGTACTGGCCGCTCGACGACAAGGAGGAGCCGAAGAAGGACGGCTTCTTCTCCAAGCTGATGAAGGCCCAGCAGGAGAAGATGGAGGAGATGCAGAAGGCGCGCGGCAAGGGCCGCTGAGGAGGGGCCATGGCGCGCGCGGCGGATCCCTCGGCCTCGTCGCGTCCGACCATCGCCGCCATCGCCACGCCGCCCGGCGGCGCCGCGCGCGCCATCGTGCGCCTGTCCGGTCCGCGGGCCTTCGCCATCGCCAGCGCCTGCTGCGTCGCCGACGCGCCGGTAGAGTCGCTGCCGCGCGGCCTGTTCCGCGCCGTCTTCGACGACGGGGCGCAGCGGCAGGAGGCCCTGCTCTTGTGCATGCGCGCGCCCCGTTCGTTCACCGGCGAGGACGTGGTCGAGCTGCACGTGCGCGGCGCCGCGCCGCTCGCCGAGGCGGCGCTCGCGCGCGTGCTGGAGCTGGGCGCGGAGCCGGCGCGGCCGGGCGAGTACGCGCGCCGCGCCTTCGAGCTCGGGCGGCTGGACCTGCCGCGCGCCGCGGGGATCCTCGCCCTGGTGTCGGCCGGTGGCGTCGCCGAGGCGCGCGCCGCGCTGCGGCTGTCGGGCGGTGGATTGTCAAAAGTTCTTGACGATCTGCGCGGCGACCTGCTGGACGCGCGCGCCTTGTGCGAGGCGGCGCTGGACTTCGCCGACGAGGACACCGCCGCCGTCGACGGCGAGGCCATCGACGCGCTGGTGCGGCGCGCAGCGCGCGCCTCCGACGGCGCGCGCGCCATGGTGCGCGCGCGACCGAGGGCCGAGGGCCGCCCGCGCGTCGTCCTGTGCGGCGCCCCCAACGCCGGCAAGTC
>JBEBCR010000141.1:0-5182 GCA_041157565.1 Planctomycetota bacterium
CGGAGCATCGGCGCCGCGCGCCACGCGCTGGATCTTCTCGAGCTTGGCGAGCAGCTCCGCCGGGAAGTCCGGGTGCTCGGCGCAGAGCGCCGCGAGGTCGACGCGCTCGCCGCGCATCACCCTGTCGATGGCGCGGTCGTAGAGCTCCTCGTGCGAGGGCTGGGGCGCGGGAGAGCTGGCATCCACGGACGTGCGAGTCTATCCGACTGCCCTCCCGCGGGATCAGGCCATGGAGGCGGCGAGCCGAGCGACTCCTCAGCTTGTGCGGCAGGCGTGATGTGGACTCCGGAACCGCCAGGTCGCCACGGCGGTACCGCCCGCGCGACGGCGCCTTCGATGCCGGCTACCTGCGGTGCATGCCAGGCGTGTTCCGTGGACCTCCACGGGGATGCGGCGCGTTCGGCTTGGCGGATCACGCGCCTCTCGCACCGAGGCATGCGCTCCCTTGAATCGCGACGCTGCGAATGTAGATATTAGCAGAGTCGTCGGGTTCGATCCTGTCGCTCTCGTCCATCCGCCTGCATGCATTCTCCCAGATCCATCCTGCTCGCCAACGCCTCGCGGTCTTGTCCCAAGTCGACGACGGACGCGTTCGCAGCTCTTCGAGTCGCCGCCGTGGTAGCGCTTCGCCGATTCTCGGTCATCCACGGGCAGCGAGGGCGGTGCTTGCATGGACTGGCGCTCGCGACCGCGATGCTTGCGGGCTGCTCCACCGTCGCTCCGGCTTCCGGAGCCGGGTCCACGGACGCGGCCTGGCAATCCGTGGCCGCGGATGCCGTCGGCTCGATGGGCTGGCAAGTTGGTGGCGTGCCCATCGGGTCGGGAGGCCACGGCGCGACCGCAAAGCTCGCGAGCGAACGATCCAAGTGGGCCGTCGACGTATCCCGACCAAGCGGCTACCCAGTCTCCATCCAGCCAGGGGATGTCGAGCTCCAGCGCCACTGCGCCTTGGCGGCCATGGGCTTTGGGAAGTTGCAGGTCGAGGTCCATGCCGGAACGGTCGAGGTCTCCCAAGATCGTTCGGACTTGGACAACCCGTCTTCCGTCCCGGCCGGCGCGGATGGCCAGCAAGGGGTTTGCGGGGGTGCTCGATTGGCCGCTGCCGTGGCCACTTTCGACAGGTTCGAACTGGCGCTTTCGGCTGGCCTGTCGGGCAGCGACACGGAGGCCGACTCCAGCATCGGAACGACATCGATCAGCTGGCTCCAGTTCGACGCGGGCGCAGCCATGGCTTATCGACCTTCGAGCGACGCACTGTTCGCCATCGCTCCCTTCGGGGGCTTGGGTTGGCGCAAGCTCGATGGCATCCAGAAGCAGGTCGGCGCGAACCAACCGATCGAGGCGGAGTTCGACGCCGAGCACACCTATGGCTTCGCGGGCATTTCGTTCACCTGGCGGCCCCAAGAGCAATCGCAGGTCGCGTTCGACCTGCAGCAGATGTTCGGGCAAATCGAAGGCACAGTCCTCGGCCTGTCCGTTGGTTTCTAGGAGTCAAACATGATCGTCTCGCGAATCTTCGTGTTGTGTTCGCTGGTGCTTCTCCCCGTCGCCTGCGAGGTGCCCCGTCGCGGAACGGCGCAGCCATCGTCGGTGAACGATGTCGCCAAGGGGGACGCGAAGGGCGACCAAGTCGCCAAGGAGGACGCGAAGGGCGACCAAGTCGCCAAGGGGGACGCGACGGGCGACCAAGTCGCCAAGGGGGACGCGAAGGGCGACCAAGTCGCCAAGGGGGACGCGAAGGGCGACCAAGTCGCCAAGGAGCAGGCCGCGAAGCCCGCCAAGTCGATGCCTGCCAGCGAGCAACGCAGGGTCGATGGTCGCAGGCCGATTCCCGCGAGCAAGTCCAGTCCTTATCTGATCGCCTCCGTGGTCGCCTATCGATACGGCGCGCCGCCCGAGCCGATCTTCCCCGCGGACGCCTTCGTGGAGCTCCAGCCGCAGTCGTCGCGGCAGGATCGCTTCGCGCGCGTCGATTCGTTCGTCGTTGGCCCCGTGGTCTTGCAGCCTCCGCATCGCGATTGGGAGGCGGCCTTGATGGGCAAGGGCTTGCGGTTGCTGGAGCGCGAGAAGCTGGACTCCTTCGAATTCGAGCATTTCCTGCAAAGCGCCAGCGTGCGGCAGGATGAGGATCTTAGGACGTTGAAGGACGCCGGCCAGGGTGGCGGCGAGCAATTGACGTTCGGCGCCAAGCTCGTGGGTCGCCAGTCGTTCCCGCGCAGCGGCGCCGCATGGTGGTCGTGGTTCGGCGAGGCAGTGCTTCCGCTGCTCAACGGCAAGAACTTGGCGAAGGCCGACCAGCTCCCCACTGGCATGGTCCAACCGGCGCACTGCCTGTTGGAGCTGGGCGACTTCGAGGACGTAGTCGACAAGGTGCAATTGCCGTGCGAGCCTCCCACCGCGGCGCGCATCGCGCACTTGCCGCGATTGGCCGACATACTGCAGTTGGAAGCTTGGACCAGCGACGGCCTGGTCGACGGCGGCGATTGGACGACCACCGAGGATGATCCCTTCCGCCATTCTTGCACGGGGGGCATGGTCTACTTCGATCCGGTGGAGAAGTCCTTGTGGACCTTCGCCGATGCGTGGGCGGGTGGAGCCGTGGAGCGCGACGCGTACATCGCGCGACGCACCACCTTCGAGACGAGCAAGTGCGCGGAATGCTTACAGGAATCCAGCATCCGTCGCAAGGTTGCCCCGGATCCACAATCGACGCCGACCCGCTGGAAGTGCCGGAAGTGCCAAGCCGAAGGCAAGGTCGAGTACTTCGACGGCTACCAGCCTCCTGGCGCGGTGGATTGGACCGACACGCTGGTGGTGTCCTGCAAGTGGCTCCCGGCCAAGGCGGGCGCCTATCCTGTCCTGCGCGCGGGAGTCGAAGCGGGCATGGCGGGCGCCTTCAAGTTCGCCGGCCGTGGCTGGACCGGCGAGTCCATCGCCAAGCTTGTCGCGCCCCAGGCCTTGATGGGGCGCGCGCCGCTGCGCTGGTGCGTGGTCAAGGCCGATGGCTCCGTCGTGATCATGACGCCGGCTGAACTGGACAAGTTGCGCGAGGCTTTGGGCATCGAAGGACCTTCCGAACTCCCCGTCCCCGTCGTCGACGCCGATGGAGTGCAAGCATGGTCGCCCTCATCCGCGACGCACGCACCCGGCAGCATCGGCATCGCGGTCGCGCGCACTTCGGTGTCGGCGCGACTGGTGGACGTGGCTTCCACGCGCGTCATCGCTTCCGGCAAGCTGGAGCTTTCCTATCTCGACCTGCTTGATGCTCCGGTGAGCATTCGCATCGACGCCGACGGCCCCGACCTGTCCGCGTGGCCATCCACCACGGACCAATCCGCCAAGCTGCGCGCCCGGCTGATGGACGTGCTCGCGACGATGCTCAAGCCGTAGGCGCGTTCGACGCACGCGGGCGCGGTCGGGAGGGGCCTCCCGACCGCGCCGCCGCCGCTTCTTCCGCGCTCGGCCACCACGTGCCTTCAGTACGTCGGGCGCGGTTCGGGCTTGCCGCCAGCGATCGCCTCGACGCGCTCGACGACCTCGGGCGACAGCTTCGGCAGGAGATCCAGCGCCCCGAGGTTCTCGGCCAACTGCCGCGCGCTCGTCGCGCCGAGGATGACGGTGCTGACCCGCGGATTGAGCAGGCACCAGGCGATGGCGAGCTGCGCCACGCTCGCGCCGAGCTCCGCGGCCACCTGCGCGAGCTCCCGCGTCCGGGCGACCCTGCGGCGGCCCTCCGCGCCCTCCAGCTCGGCGCGCAGCCATTCCATGCCGGCGAGCGACATGCGCGAGCCGTCCGGCACGCCGTCCTGGTACTTGCCGGTCAGGATGCCCGAGGCGAGGGGCGACCAGATGGTCGTGCCCAGTCCGATCGAGTCGTACAGGCGCGCGTAGTCGCGCTCGACCTTCGTCCGCTCGAACAGGTTGTACTGCGGCTGCTCCATCGTGGGCGGCGCCACGCCGAGCTCGCGCGCGATGCCGTGCGCCTCGGCGATCTGGTCGGCCTCCCACTCCGAGGTGCCCCAGTACAGCACCTTGCCCTGCTGGACCAGCTCGCCCATGGCGCGCACGGTCTCCTCGAGCGGCGTCTCGTGGTCGGGCCGGTGGCAGAAGTACAAGTCGAGGTAGTCGACCTGCAGCCGCCGCAGGCCGTTGTCGCAGGCGTCGCGGATGTGCTTCTTCGAGAGGCCCTTCTGCGTGGGGAGCTTGCCGCCCCAGTAGACCTTGGTCGAGACGATGTAGCTGCCGCGCGGCCAGCCGAGTTGGCGCAGCGCCTCGCCCATCAGGCGCTCGGACTCGCCGGAGGCGTAGGACTCGGCGTTGTCGAAGAAGTTGACCCCCGCCTCATGCGCCTGGCGCATCAGCGCCATCGACGTCGCGAGGTCGATCTGCTTGTGGAAGGTGACCCAGGAACCGAACGACAGCTCGGAGACCTTCAGTCCGGACTTGCCCAGGCGGCGGTGGCGCATCTCTGCCATGTTTCGCTCCCTCAACTCCACGCGCACCAAGGCGCGCATTCCAAGGTCCGCGGCCCGGCGCGCGACGCGCTCGAGCGGCTCCACACGATCAGGTTGCGCCGTCGCCCGGAGCGGATGCGCTCCACGCGGTGGCGGTGCCGCCCGGCGTGCACGATGGCGACCCCGGCGGCGTGCTCGATCTCGACTTCCTCCTCGGGGCGCACCGGGGTCTGGCGGTGCAGGTCGCAGCGCAGGCCCATCATGACGAGCTCCGCGCCGCGGAAGTCGCCGCCGAGGCAGATGTTGATGGTCGCCTCCGCGTCGTCGACGTGGAAGCCGAGGTCCTCGTCGCCCTCCTTGGAGTAGTCGACGAGGTAGCTGTGGTGCGCGTCGAGCCCGCGCGCGGCGAACTCGGGCAGCAGCTCCCCCGCGAGGGGAGCGAGCCGCGCGTGCAGGGAATCGAGCAGCGCGCCGAAGCCGAGCGCCCGCAGGTCGACGGCGTGGTCGTGCATCGAGTTGGGCGGCGGCGCGCCGCGGCCGCCGGCTGCTTGGCGTCGATCCACTTCGCGCAAGAGCCGCGCGCACGCCTCGGGCGCGAGCAGGGGGACTTGGTGCACGCGCGGCAGCAGCTCGCGCGACCTCGCGCGCCCTCCGCGCATCCAGTCGCGGAAGGACGGCGCGTAGTCGTCGTCGCCGAGCGGCGCGAGCTCGCCTGCATGGTCCATCGC
>JBEBCR010000142.1:0-5990 GCA_041157565.1 Planctomycetota bacterium
GTGCGGGCGGCCGCGGCTGCTCGTGGGGGGGCGCATGGGGGGGGGCGTGTCCTTGGGGGCCGCCGCGCCGGCGGCCTTCGAGCGGTGGAGCCTCGTGGACGACGGGCGCGCCGCGCGCGCCCGCGAGCGACTCGATTCCCACGCCATCGACGGGCTGGCGCCAGTGTGGAGCGAACGCCGCGCCGCGCGCGAGGCCTTGTTGGCGGGCGCCTGGCCGAGTTGGGACCACCGCGCCGGCCTCGGCGCGCCGCTCGCCGGGCAGAGCGTCGCCGGCCTGTGGTACCCGCCGAACCTCGCGACCCTGTGGCTGCCGCCGGAGCACGCGTTGGGTTGGCTGGCGCTGCTGTCCTTGTGGCTGGCCGGCGTCGCGATGTTCGCGCTGCTGCGCGCGAGGGCGCTCGAGCCGCGCGCGGCGCTGGTGGCGGCGCTCGCCTGGCAGGGCGGCTCGTGGGCGCTGGCGCACCTGCACCTGTCAAGCAAACTTGACAGCCTGTCGTGGATCCTGCTCGCCAGCGCGGCGCTGCAGGCGCACCTCGCCGGACGCGCGCGCCGCCTGCCGGCCATGGCCGCCTGCGTGGGCTTGTCGTTCCTCGCGGGCTTTCCGCAATTGGCCGCCCTGGGCGTGGGCGCGCTGGCGCTGCAGGCCTTCGCGGGAGCGCTATTCGAAGGGCGCCCGTGGCGGCGAGTGGCGCTCGTCGTCCCCATGCTGCTCGCCGGCACGGCGCTGGCCGCGCCTTGGCTGCTCGGCCTGCTCGAGGCGAGCGCCCACTCGCTGCGCCAGGCGCAGGGCGCCGTGCAGCTCGAACTCGGACGCTTGCCAGTGGGCGCGCTCGCGAGCCTCGTGGTGCCCGACCTCTTCGGCGCTCCGGGCGATGGCGTGTACGCTCCGGCGAACGCCACGGCTTGGCTCGCCACGACGAAGATCGCCCTCGCCTCCAGCGCCAACGGGCTCGAGTGGAACCTGCACCTCGGAGCGCTGCTGCTCGCCGCGGCGTGCGCCGCGCTGGCGCGCCCGAGCCGGCGATTGGCCGCGCCGCTCCTGCTGGCGCTGGCGAGCATCGGCTTCGCGCTGCAGCTCCTGCCCTTCGATTGGCTGGCGGGACTGCCGGGCCTTTCGAGCGGCGCGCCGTCGCGCGCGGGCGCGTACGCGCTGGTGGGCTTGGCGTGGCTCGGGGCGCACGGCATCGAAGGCTGGCTCGCCGGCGATCGGCGCGCGCTCGCCTTCGGCGCGACGGCGCTCGGACTCCTGGCGCTCGCCTCCGGAGCGCTGGCGATCCACCTGGATCCGCAGCGCCACGCCGAGGCCCTCGTCGAGCATTGGATGGCGCTGCACGAGGTGGGGCGCGCGACCGTCGAAGGCACGCTGCCCCTCGAGGAGCTGGCGCGCCAACTGGAGCTGTTGTCGCGGCACGCGTGGCTGGGAGCCGCGCTGGCGGGCGCGGGCCTCGTGGCGCTGTGGCTGTCGCGAGCGCGTCCTGCGCAAGGCGCGACGTGCCTGGCGCTGGGGGCCTTGGCGGGCGTGCCATGGCTCGCCGCGGACCGCGCCGCGGCGCAGGAGTCCGGCCCCGACGGCTTCCTGCCGTCGTCGGCGCTCGTCGAGGCGACGCGCGCGGCCTGCGGCGACGGGCGCCTCGTGCGCCACGACCGCAGCTTGTCCGGCGTGCAGGACGTGGAGCGCCTGCTGCGGCCGGGACTCGCGCAGGCGGCGGGCCTCGCCGACCTGACTCCGTGGATCGTGTTCCAACCGCGCACGCTGGTCGAGCTGTGGGCGCGCGCGGATCCGGCTTCGACGTGGAGGAGCGGCATCGCGCGGGCGACGAGCCTGGCGGCGCTGGAAGGGCGGATCGCCGACGAACTGCGCATCGGCGCCGTGCTGGCGCGCGAGCGCCTGTCCTCGCCGCGCCTGTCCGTGGTGGCCGAGCGCGAAGGCTTCGTCGTGCACGCGCGCTCCGGCTCCAAGCCGCTGGCGAGCTTCGTCGACGGACTGCGCCTGCACGAGGGCGACGCGGCGGTGCTCGCGGCGCTGCAATCCGACGAGCCCGGCGTGCACGCCACGCGTCGCGAACTGGAGCGCGCGGGACTCGCCGAGCCGGGCCTCGCGGAAGTCGAGCGCGAACTGGCGTGGAGCCGCCCGGCGCCCAACCGCATCGTCGTGGAACTCGATGGCCTGCGGGCGGGGTTCGTCGTGTGCCGCGAGCAATGGGCGCCGGGCTGGAGCGCGAACGTCGACGGGATGCACGCGCCGGTGCTGCGCGTGAACCACGCGCTGCGCGCCGTCCCCGTGCCCGCGGGCGCGCGGCGCGTCGAACTGCGCCACGCGGACGAGCAATCGCGCATCGGACTGCTGGTGTCGGTGGTCGCGGCCCTGGCGCTCCTCGTGGCGTGGCGCGCCGAACGGAGCGCGCCGTGAAGCTGCAAGTGCTATCCAGCGGCAGCGAGGGCAACTGCGCCCTGGTGCGCGCGGGCGGCATCGTCGCGCTGTGCGACGCCGGACTGCCGCGCACGGCCCTGGACGAGCGCCTCGCCGCCGCGCGCCTCGCCAGCGGCGCCATCGAGCACGTGCTCGTGACGCACGGACACCTGGACCACGCGCGCTCGGCGGGACTCGTCGCGCGACGCGAGCGCGCCACGCTGCATTGCGCGCTCAACTTGATGTCGCACGCCTCGGTCAAGCGCGCCAAGCGCTTCTCGACGATCTCCCCAGGCGCGCCGTTCGCGCTGGCGAGCGAGCGTGGCGGGACCGACGAGCTCGTCGCGGCGCCGGTGCTCCTGCCGCACGACTGCGATCCCACCGTCGCCTTCCGCTTCGAGCACGAGCGCCGCGTCGCCGTGGTGCTGACGGACATGGGACGTCCCGACGACGCGGTGGCCCGCGCGCTGTCGGGAGCGCACGTGCTGGTGCTCGAGTTCAACTGGGATCCGGAGCTCATGGAGAAGAGCCCCTACCCCGCGGCGCTGCGCCGCCGCATCGCCGGCGACCGCGGGCACCTCTCCAACGCGCAGGGCGCGGCGATGCTCGAGCGCCTCGCGGGACCCGAGCTGCACACGCTGGTGCTGGCGCACCTGTCGAAGAAGACCAACCACCCCGAGCGCGCCCTGGACGCGGCCCGCGGGGTCCTCGGACGGCTCGGCCTCGAGCAGCGCGTGCGCGTGCTGGTCGCCTCGCAGGACGAGCCGGGGCCCGAGATCGAGGTCTGAGCCTCCTCTTCCGAGGCGCGCGGCCCCTCGCGCCCCTCGCGCGCGATGCGTATCTTCGCGCCATGGAAAGCCCGTTCCTCGTGTGCGCCGCCCTGTGCGCGCCGCTCGTCCAGGACCTGCCCACCTCCGGCGGCCCCGTGCGCCAGCCGCGCGACCTGACCGCGCAGTTCGAGGTGCCGAAGAACGTCAAGGTGCAGGAGTGGGCCGTGTCGCCGCTGTTCTTCAACCCAGCCGCCATCGACGTCGACGAGCACGGGCGCGTGTGGGTGGCCGAGGCGGTCAACTACCGCCAGTGGAACGGACGCAACCCCGGCCGGCGCCACGAGGAGGGCGACCGCATCGTCGTCCTGTCCGACGAGGACGACGACGGCATCGCGGAGACGAGCAAGGTCTACGCGCAGGACAAGGAGCTCGTGGCGCCGCTCGGCATCGCCGTCGTCGGCGACGTGGTCTACGTCAGCTGCTCGCCGAAGCTCTACGCGTTCCGCGACACCGACGGCGACCTGCGCGCCGACGAGAAGACCGTCGTCCACGACGGCTTCGGCGGGCGCGACCACGACCACGGCCTGCACAGCGCCGTGGAGGGCCCCGACGGGGCCTTGTGGTTCGCCGTCGGCAACGCCGGACCGCACGTCGTGCGCGCCAAGGACGGCTGGACGCTGCGCTCCGGCTCGCTGTACCGCGATGGCGGTCCGGCCTGGGTCGACAACCAACCCGGGCTCGCGAGCGACGATGGCCGCGCGTGGACCGGCGGGCTCGTGCTGCGCGGCGACGGGCTGGGCCGCTCGCTGCGGGTCATGGCGCACAACTTCCGCAACAACTATGAAGTGGCGCTCGACTCCTACGGCGACTTCTACCAGAGCGACAACGACGACGACGGCAACCAGGCGTGCCGCACGCTGTGGTGCCTGCCGGGCGGAGACCATGGCTACTTCTCCGCCGATGGTTCGCGCTACTGGATGGCGGACCGGCGACCGGGGCAGTCCACCGTCCGCGCGCATTGGCACCAGGACGATCCGGGCGTGGCGCCGGCCGGCACGATCACGGGCGCCGGCGGCCCCACGGGCGTGTGCGTGCACGAGAGCCGCTTCCTCGCGCCGGAGCTGTTCGGAGCCGTGCTGTGCGCCGACGCGGGCCAGAACCGCGTGTGGGCGCAGAAGCCGCGCGTCGACAAGTCGCGCATCGAGCTCGACACGGGCGTGCTGATCGCCGCGAAGGGCGACGACCAGGCCGCGCGCTGGTTCAGGCCGAGCGACGTCTGCACCGGACCCGACGGCTCGGTCTACGTCGCCGACTGGTGGGATCCGGGCGTGGGCGGCCATGGCGCCGGCGACGGCGAGGCGCGCGGGCGCATCCTGCGCCTGGTGCCGCGCGACGATTGGCCGTGGCGCGCGCGCCACGACTGGTCGCTGGTCGAGGAGCGCGTCAAGGGGCTCATGTCCCCCTGCATCTCCGTGCAGGCCAAGGCGCGCGCCATGCTGCGCACCAACCTCGAGGGCGCCGCCAAGCTCCTGCTGGAGAAGTTCGACCACGGCGAGCCGCACCAGCAGGCGCGGGCGCTGTGGCTGCTCGCCGACAGCAAGGCCTACGGCGCGGAGGTGCTGCGCAAGGCGCTGACTTCGCAAGACCCGCGCCTCGCCATCGTGGCGGCGCGCATCCTCGCCGCGCGCGAGGGCGGACTGCTGCCGGTGGCCGCCAGCCTCGCGCGCCACGATTCGCCGCTGGTGCGACGCGAGGTGGCGACGCTCTTGCGCGAAGTCCCCTTCGAGGCCAAGCGGGCCGCCCTCAAGGAGCTCCTGCTGCGACTCGATCCCGACGACCGCACCATGCTCGAGGCCCTCGGCCTCGCCTGCCAGGGGGACGAGGAGCGCGCCTTGGCCTTGTCGCGCGAGGCTTGGCGCGCGGATTCGCCCTCGTCGTGGCCGCGCGCGCACGCCGCGCTGGCCTGGCGCCTGCATCCCGCCTCGAGCGTGCCCGACTTCGTCGCGCGAGCGATGTCGACGGAGCTCGGCGAGGCGGACCGGCTCGCCGCCATCGACGCCATCGCCTTCGTCGAGGAACGACCCGCCGCCGAGGCCATGGCAACGCTGGCTCTCGCGCTGGATGGCGTCCTGCGGGAACGCGCGCGCTGGTGGAGCGAACACCGCGCCACGAACGACTGGGCCGCGCACGAGCTCAAGCGCGACGGCGGCAAGCCCGCGATGGAGGATGCGCGCTCCTTGTGGCGCGGCGGCAAGCTGATCCGCGGCTCCGTGGAGGTCGACTGCTCCGTCGAAGGGATGGACGTGCTGTGGCTCCTCGTCGACGCGGCCGGTTCGGACGCCTGCGACTGGGCCGACTGGCTCGATCCGGTGGTGACGACCCGCTCGGGCGCCATGGTCGACTTGTCGCGCGAGCCGCTCCTCGTCGCCGAAGTGGGCTGGGGCGTGGTCTCGCGCGGCGCCAACTGCGGCGGCGGCCCCTTGTCCGTGGATGGCGCGCGGCACGCGCGCGGCCTCGGGGTGCACGCCAACTCGCGCCTCGCCTTCGCGCTGCCGCCCGACGCGCTGCGCTTCAAGGCGCGCGCCGCGGCCGACGACGGCGGCACGAGCCAGGGTTGCGGCGACGGCATGGCCTTCGAGGTGCGCGCGACGCCGGCGCGGGTGGAGGTCGATTGGCGCGCGCGCCTCGCCCCCCTCGCGCGCGCCGACGCGTCCGAGGCGGAGATCGCCGCGGCGCTGGAGGCGCTGTGCGCCGACTCGCGCGGAGCGACGCTCCTGGTCTCGGCCGCGCAGAAGGGCGAGCTGTCCGGC
>JBEBCR010000143.1:0-12386 GCA_041157565.1 Planctomycetota bacterium
GTCGCCGCTGGCGCCGTGCGTGGTGGTCGCCGCCGGCGAATACCACACCGTGGTCGTGCTGGGCGTCGACTGCAACAACAACGGACTGCCCGACGCCGAGGACATCGCCACCGGCGCGAGCGAGGACCACGACTCCGACGCGCTTCCCGACGAATGCCAGACGATCGTCGCGCCGTTCTGCTTCGGCGACGGCACGGGCACGGCTTGCCCGTGCCAGCCCGGGGCGCCGGGGCGCGGCTGCCCGAACAACGCCAATCCGCAAGGCGCGCTGCTGGGTGGCGCGGGCTTGGCGCGGGTGACCTACGACAACCTGCGCCTGTGGACCACAGGCGCGCCGCCCAACGCGTCCGCCTTGTACTTCCAGGGGAACGCGCCGCAGGCGCTGGGCACCTTGTTCGGCGACGGACTGCGCTGCGCCGCCGGCTCCGTGCGGCGCCTCGGCATCGTGCAGAGCGTCGCCGGCGCGTCCAGCTGGCCCCCGGCCGGCTCGGGCCTGAAGGTGTCCACGCAAGGCGGGGTGCCGGCGGCGGGAGCGACGCGCCACTACCAGGCGTGGTATCGCGATCCCGCGCCGACTTTCTGCACGGACTCGCGCTTCAACCTGACCAACGGCGCCAGCGTGACCTGGCTGCCATGAGCGCGCCGGACGTCGTCAAGCGCGCTTGACGGCCGCCGCGGAGGGCGCGCGCGGATGGAAGCGACTTCCGCGTCCGGGCGCGCGCGTCGCGGTCCACCCGCGGTGGCGGGAAGTATCTTCCCTTGGGCGCGTCGGCGGCGCGGAGCGCGGTCGCGCCGTCCCGGCCCCGTGCGCGTCCTTGGTGCAGAGTAGGGCATGATCCTCTCCCTGCACCTCCTCGCTTCGCTCGCCCTCGCCCAAGGCGCCCAGGCGCCGGTCGAACAACCCGGTTCGTTCTCCACCTTCGCGTGGGGGGACGCGGACGCGGACGGGCGCCTCGACGCCATCGTGATGGAGTCCGGCCAGCCCGCGCGCCTCCTGCGCCAGCGCCCGGACGGCAGCTTCGACGACTGCACGCTGCGCGCGGGACTCGGCGACCTGCACGGCGTGCGCCAGGCCCTGTGGCTCGACGCCGACGGCGACAAGCGCCTCGACCTGCTGCTGGTGGCGCCCTTCGGCCAGACCAGCCTGCGGCTGCAAGGAGCGACCGGCATGTACCGCGACGCCGGGGCGCGCAGCGGACTGCGCCTCGACCTGCCCGTGCTCCATGCGCAACTGCTCGACATCGAGGGCGACGGCGGCCAGGACCTGCTCTTGGCGCATGCGGACCGCGATCGCCTCTGGCGCCAGCGCGGCGCCGGCGCGTGGGAGGAAGTGCAGTTGGACCTCGCGCAGCGCGCGCGCGGCGCCGGCCAGGGCTCGCAAGGCTTGGCGGCGGCGGCGCCTCCCGGCGCGGGCGTCACGAGCACGCCGGTGGGGGGCATGATGGCCGCGTCCAGCAGCCTGATCTGCGCCGGCACGATCATCGACTCGTCGAACCCGAACAACTGCATCGCCATGTCGACGATCCCGACCGTGGGGATGCTGTATCCGCTCAGCCAGGACTTCAACGTCGACCCGCTGGGCAACGTGGGCGTGGGCACGGTCTCGCCGCAGGCGCGCCTGGACGTCGCCGGCAACGCGCGCGTCCAAGGCGCGCTGCACCTGACCACCGTCTCCGGCGCGCCGCTCTTCGTGTCCTCGGCGACGAAGGTCGACAACCTCAACGCGGACCTGCTCGACGGCGTCGACTCGAGCGAGTTCTCGCGCTTCGGCGCGGGCGTCGATTCGACCGAGCTCGACGACGGAGCGGTGGCGACCATCGACCTCGCCGACGGCGCGGTCACCGGAGCCAAGCTCGCCGCCGACGCGGTCGGCACGACGCAGGTGGCGGACGGCTCGATCACGCTCGCCAAGCTCGCGCCCGGCATCCTCAATGGCAGCGGACTCGCCTACGGTTCCGTGGGCGCGCCCGAGATCGCGGACGGCGCCATCGGCGACCTGGAGATCGCGCCCGGCGCGGCCATCGCCGGCACCAAGATCTTCCCGCAGTTCGGCGCGCAGGACGTGTCGACCGCCGGGGCGATCACCGGCCTGCAGATCTTCTCGACCGAGTCCGTCGCCGCCCCGTTCGTCGTCGCCTCGTCGACGACGGTGACCAACCTCTCGGCGGACAAGCTCGACGGCTTCGACTCGAGCGCCTTCTCGCGCTTCGGCCAGGCCGTGGACGCCGCGGAGCTCTCCGTGGGCGCGGTCGGTTCGCCGGCCATCGCCGACGGCGGCGTGTCGGCGCTGGACATCGCCGAGGGCGCCGTCGGCAGCCAGCAGCTGGCCGCCGGCGCCGTCACCTCGGCCAAGATCGCCGCCGGCGCGGTCGACGCCACCAAGCTCGGCAACGGCGTGATCGGCGCGTCCCACATCGCCGACGGCGCGATCTCGAACCTCGACATCGCCGCCGACGCCGGCATCTCGGGCAGCAAGATCCAGGCGCAGTTCGGCGCGCAGGACGTGCAGACCTCCGGCAAGCTCAGCGGATCGCAGCTGGTCTCGACCGCCACGAGCGGCGTCGCGCCGCTGGCCGTCAACTCGACGACCAAGGTGGTCAACCTGAACGCCGACTCGATCGACGGCTTCGATTCGAGCGAGTTCTCGCGCCTCGGCCAGACCATCGACTCGGGTGAGATCCAGGACGGCGCCGTGCTGGGCGTCGACATCGGCGCCAGCCAGGTCGGCTCGGTCCACCTGCAGGCCGGCGCCGTGGCGTCGTGGCAGCTGCAAGACGGCGCGGTCAACTCGCAGAAGGTCGAGGACGGTTCGCTCAGCGACGCGGACATCGCCGGCTGGGCCAACATCTCCGGCGCCAAGATCTCGCCCAACTTCGGCAGCCGCCAGGTCGTCACCAGCGGCTCGATCACCGGCGGGCAGCTGGCGTCCAACGCGCTGCAAGGCACCGCGCCGCTCGTCGTGCAGAGCACGAGCAAGGTCGAGCGGCTCAACGTCGACCTGTTCGACGGCTTCGACTCGACCGAGTTCTCGCGCCTCGGCGCGACGATCGACTCGAGCGAGATCCAGGACGGCGCCGTCTCCGGCGCGGACCTGGCCGACCGCTTCGTCGACGTGGGCTCGGGCTTCGCCACGCTCGACGCGCAGGCCACGGGCAACGACGGCGTCGCCGTGCGCGGCCACGCCCTGGCCGCGTCCGGCCAGGCCGCCGGCCTCGAAGGCCGCAGCGACTCGGCGCAAGGCGTCGGCGTGCGCGCGACGGCCACCTCGACCACCGGCGTGGCCGTCGCGCTGCAGGCCGAGGCCGCCGCGGCCCAGGGCCATGCCGTGCGCGCCACGCACAGCGCCGCGCAAGGACAGGCGACGACCGTCTTGTCGACCAACAACGCCGACATGGGCACCGCGGTGCTGGGCGAGGCGCTGGCCTCCGGCGGCTGGGCCGTGGGCGTGCGCGGACGCACCAACTCGGTCAACGGCTTCGGCCTGTTCGCCGACGGCAACCTCGGCGTCACCGGCGCCAAGTCCTTCGTGCAGCCGCACCCCGAGGACCCGACCAAGGAGATCCGCTTCTACTGCCTCGAGGGCAACGAGTCGGGCACCTACTTCCGCGGCGTGGCCAAGGTCGTCGGCGGCATGGCGCGCATCGCCGTGCCGGAGGACTTCCGCCTCGCCAGCGAAGCGCAGGGCCTGTCCGTGATGCTGACGGCCAAGGGCCGCGCGCAGGTCTGGTACGAGTCGGCGGACCTCGAGTCCGTGGTGGTGAAGGCCGACCGCGACGTCGAGTTCAGCTACGTCGTGCAGGGCGTGCGCCGCGGGCACGCGGACATGCCCACGATCGCGCCGAACACGAGCTTCCGCCCCACGACGCGCGGCGAGGCCTACGGGACCGGCCTGCGGCCGGAGGTGCGCCGGATCCTCGTCGACAACGGCCTGCTCAACCCCGACGGCACGCCCAACGAGGCCGTCGCGGCGCGCCTCGGCGTGCGCCTGCAGGATCCGCGCTGAATCCGCCACGAAGCGCCGGACGGGCCGCTCACTGCAGCATCGTGCCGTCCCGCTGGCCGAGCATGTCCTTCATGCGCGACATGACGTTGCTGTGGATCTGGCACACGCGGCTCTCGGTCAGCTGCAGCATCTCGCCGATCTCGCGCATCGTGTGGCCGACCTGGTAGTACTGCTCGATGATGAAGCGCTCCTTGTGGGTCAAGGACTTCGTCAGGTAGAGCATCATGTCGCGCTTGTGCAGCTCGCCGATGGGGTCGATGCTCTTCTTGTCCTCGAGCACGTCGACCTTCTCCACGGCGCTGTCGTCGTCGCGGTCGTCCCACTTCTCCGAGAGCGAGAAGACCGCCTTGGCGCTGGCGCCCTCCATCTCGGCCAGCAGCTCGTCGTGGTCCATCTGCAGCGCGTCGGCCAGCTCGGCGTGGGTGGGCTCGCGGCCGTACTCGCCGGTGAGCTTCTGCAGCGCGCGGTCGATCTTGCTGGCCTTGAGGCGCACGAGGCGGGGGACCCAGTCCTGCGAGCGCAGCTGGTCGAGGATCGCCCCGCGGATGCGCGTCGTGCAGTAGGTCTTGAACTTGATGTTGCGCTCGGGCTCGAAGCCGCGGATGGCGTCCATCAGGCCGAAGTTGCCCCAGCTGACGAGGTCGTCGAGCTCGATCGACTTGGGCAGGGTCTGCAGCAGTCGCTCGGCGATGTAGCGCACCAGCGGCTGGTGGCGCTCGAGCAGCGCGTTGCGCAGCTTCTCCAGCTCCGCGGCCTGCTTCTTGGCGCGCGCCTTGTGGTACAGCGCCCAGATGTCCTCGGTCTGCAGGGAGCCCAGGTCGACTTCGTTCTTGCGACCCGGCTTCTTGGGATCCTTCACTTCGGCCTCCGCGATCTTCCTGCGAACCATGGTAGACGCCTCGCGCTCGCGCGCAGTCAGACTTTCATCAGCGAGTGGACCGCGACGTCGCCGAGGCGCTTGCGCCCCTCGAGGAACGACAACTCGATCACGAAGGCGCAGGCGACCGGCTTGCCGCCGATCCTGCGCACGAGGTTGAGCGCCGCCGACATCGTCCCGCCCGTGGCGAGCAGGTCGTCGATCAGCAGCACGCCCTGTCCGGGACGGACCGCGTCGAGGTGGATCTCGATCTTGTCCGTGCCGTATTCGAGTTCGTAGGCCTCGGAGGCCGTCTTGGACGGCAGCTTGCCGGGCTTCCTGATGGGCACGAAGCCCTTCTTCAGGTGGTGGGCGACCGCGGTGCCGAAGATGAAGCCGCGCGATTCGATGCCCACGACCACGTCGTAGCTCGCCGGGTCGACCGCCTGCGCGAGGCCCTTGATGGCCATCTGCAGGCCTTCGGGGCTCTGCAGGAGCGGCGTGATGTCCTTGAAGATGATCCCCTTCTTCGGGAAGTCGGGGATGTCGCGGATGTAGCTCTGGATCACGATGGCGCCCGGGCGGTCCACGGTCTCCGCGGCCGGACGATGGCGCGCGGGGGAAAGGTGGTGCCCCCCTGTTTTCGTCGGGGCCTTCCCACCCCTTGAGAAGATTCTTCCATGTGGCCCCGCCGCGGCCAAGAAAAACAAGCCTAAGTGCCTGTCGCGGGAACACTTGTGGCGCCTTCCCCGGTCCGGCCCCCGCCGTTTGGGGCCGTGGGCGGAGCGGGGGCGCCAGGCGGCGACTACATGCTCTCGGGAGCCGCGACGCCGAGCTGGGCGAGTCCCGAGCCGATGACCACCTTGGCCGCGCGCACGAGGCGCAGGCGCGCCGCAGTGACGCCGGGTTCCTGGCCGAGGACGCGCGAGTGCGCGTACCAGCTGCTGACTTCGCGGCACAGCGCCAAGAGGTGCTGCGCCACCAGCGAGGGCTCGCAGCGCTCCGCCGCCGTGCGCAGCACCACGCCATGGCGCGCCAGCGCCAGCACGACGCCCGCGGCGTCGGCGAGGGCGCCCATGTCCGGCGCGGCGCCGCCTTCGCCCGACTCCTCGGCCTTGAGGATGGAGGCGAGGCGCGCGTGGGCGTACTGGACGTAGGGGCCGGTGTCGCCCTCGAACGACAGGATCTGCGCCTTGTCGAACTCGACGTCCTTGACGCGCTCGCGCTTGAGGTCGTTGAACACGACGGCGCCGATGCCGACCTGCTCGGAGACCTGGCGGCGGGCGGCCTCGTCGAGCGAGGGGTTCTTCTCGCTGACGACCTTGAACGCCTCCTCGGCCACCTCGTCGAGCAGCTCGTCGAGCACGAGCACGGCGCCCTTGCGGCTGGCGAGCTTGGTCCGGCCTGGACCGAGCAGCAGGCCGAAGTCGATGTGCTCGACCCGCGACTCCCACTCGAGGCCCATGCGCTTGAGCACGCCCTTCAACTGGCGGAAGTGCAGCTTCTGCTCGCCGCCGACCACGTACAGGGCGCGCGCGAAGTCGAACTCGGCGTGGCGCGAGAACAGCGCCGCGAGGTCGCGCGTGGCGTACAAGGTCGTGCCGTCCGACTGGCGCAGCAGGCAAGGCGTCTCCTTGAGCCCCTTGTCGACGGCGCCGAGCATGACGACCAGCGCGCCCTGCGACTGCTCGACCACGCCGGCGGCCTCGACGCGCGCGAAGGTCCCGGCGAGCAGCGGCTCGTACCACGACTCGCCGCGCACGAGGTCGTGGCGGATGCCGAGGCGCCGGTAGGTCTTCTCGAAGCCCGCCAGCGAGGCCTTGGTGACCCAGCGCCACAGCTCGCGCACCTCGCCCTCGCGGCCCGATTCGAGCTCGCGCCAGGCCTCGCGAGCCTCGGCGGCGAAGGCGGGGTCGGCCTCGACCTGCGCCTTGCTCCATTGGTAGAGCTCGAGCAGCCCGTGCACCGGGTCGGCCTCGTCGATGGTCTTGCCGCGGCGGCGGATGGCGACCACGAGGCCGCCGAACTGCGAGCCCCAGTCGCCGATGTGGTTGATGCCGACCACCTGGTAGCCCTGCGACTGGTGCAGGCGCACGAGCGCGGCGCCGATGATGGTCGAGCGCAGGTGGCCCACGTGCATCGGCTTGGCGATGTTGGGCGAGCTGTAGTCGACCACGACCACGCGCCCCGCGCCGCTGGACGACGAGCCGTAGGCGGCGCCCTTGGCCTCGATCTCGCCCAGCACCGTCGCGGCCAGCAGTCCGCGCTCGATGGTGAAGTTGACGTACGGACCGGCCGCGCGCGCCTCGATCCCGTCCAGCCTGCCCGACAAGGCGGCGGCCAGCTCCGCGGCGGCGACGGGCGGCGGCTGCTTGCGCGCCTTGCCGACGAGGAAGCACGGCAGGGCCACGTCGCCCATCGACGGGTCGCGCGGCTCCTCGAGGCGGATCTCGGACGGTTCGAGGTCGGCGGCCGCGGCGACGGCGCGGCGGATCAGGTCGTGGAAGGTCTGCATGGTTCGTGCCTGCGCGTGTCGGGCCGGCGGCGCGCGGCGCTCACCAGTTGGCCCACTTGTCGTTCAACTCGGAGAGCTCCTGCTCCAGCTCGGCGGCGCGCATCTGCGTCTCCTTGAGCTTGGCGGGATCGCGCCAGGCCTCCGGCCGCTCGAGCTCGGCCTTGACGGCCGACAACTGCGTCTCGAGCTCCATGATGCGCGCCTCGAGCTTGGCGAAGGCCAGCGGGTTGCGCACCTGCTTGCCGCCTTGCTTCTGGCCGTCGTCTTGCGGCCTCGCGGGCTTGGCCGGCGCCGGAGCGGGCGCCGCCTCGGCCGCCGGCGCGGGCTTCGGCTGCGGCTTGGGCGCGGGCTTGGCGGCGGCCTTGGCGCGCGCCGCGCCGCGCTCGGCCTCGAGCCGCGCCTGCTTCTTGGCGCGCCACTCGGTGTAGTTGCCCTCGTGGCGCAGGACGCGCCCGTCGTCCACCTCGAGGATGACGTTGCACAACCCGTCGAGGAACTCGCGGTCGTGGCTGACGACCACCAGCGAACCCTCGAAGGCCGACAGCATCTCCTCCAGCGCCGTGCGCGCCGCGAGGTCGAGGTGGTTGGTCGGCTCGTCCATCGCCAGCCAGCTCGGGCGCCCGAGCACGAGCTTGGCGAGGCACAGCCGCGCGCGCTCGCCGCCCGACAGCCCCGAGATGGGCGAGTCCAGCTCGACGCCGCGGAACAGGAACTTGGCGAGGTGGTCGCGGATCTCCTGGTCCTCGAGCTGCGGGAAGGCGCGACGCATCTCGTAGTAGGGCGTGCCGTCGTCGCGCAGCGCGCTCGTGTCCTGGTCGTAGTAGCCGACCAGCGCCTTGTGCCCCAGCGCGACCTCGCCCGACAGCGGCGCCATGCGCCCGGCGAGGATCTTCATCAAGGTCGTCTTGCCCGCGCCGTTGCGGCCCACGATGCCGATGCGCTCGGAGCGCGCGATGCGGAAGTTGGCGTCCTCGAAGGTCGCCGCGCCGCCGTAGCCGCCGGCGAGGTCGCGCGCCTCGAGCACCGTCTCGCCGCCGCGTTCGGCCGCCGGGGGGCGGATCACCGGGCGACGCACGTCGTGGAACGGCTTCGACAGCCGCACCAGCGCCTCGAGCTTCTTCTGCCGTCCCTTGGCCTCCGTCACGCGGTGAGAGCCCATGTGCTGGCGCACGAAGGCGTCCTCCTTGCGGATGAAGTCCTGCTGGTTCTCCCACGCGCGCAGGTCGGCGACGTAGCGCTCCTCCTTGATGCGCAGGTACTGGTCGTAGTTGCCCGGATAGCGCGACAGCGCGCCGCGCTCGAGCTCGAGGATGGAGTCGACGGCGTTGTTCAGCAGCCGCCGGTCGTGGCTGACGATCAGCACGGCGCCCTGCTGCAGCTTGATCCACTCCTCGAGCCACTCGATGCCGGCGAGGTCGAGGTGGTTCGTGGGCTCGTCGAGCAGCAGGAGCTCGGAGCCCGCCACCAGCGCCTTGGCCAGGCAGGCGCGGCTGCGCTCGCCGCCGGAGAGCGTGTTCACGTCGCGCTCCCAGAAGCCGGCGTGCAACCCGATGCCCGAGAGCACCTCCTCGACGCGACGCTCGCCGTCGAAGCCGCCGAGCGCCTCGATCTCGTGCAGCAGCGCGTCGTGCCGCTCGAGCTCGCGCTCGAGCGCCTCGCCCTCGAGCACGCCGAGCTGCTCGCCGCTGCGCTCGTAGTCCTTGAGCGCCGTGCGCAGCTCCACGAGGCCCGACTCGACGAACTCGCGCACCGTGGTCGCCGCGGCGACCTTGGGGCGCTGCTCGACGTGGCGCACGCGCACGCCCTTCCTCAAGGTCACGCTGCCCCAGTCGGGCTGCTCCTCGCCGACGAGCAGGCGCAGGATCGTGGTCTTGCCGCCGCCGTTGCGGCCGACGAGGCCGAGCTTCTGGCCGGGGTCGATGCGGAAGCTGGCGCCGGCGAGCACCTCGTGCGCACCGAAGTGCTTCTTCACGCCGTCGAAGATGGCCAAGGACATGGGGGCGAAGAGGATACCCGCGGCCCGCGCCGACCGGCGTGGCGCGGGGGTCGGCAAGGGTCGGAAGATAGTTCCGGGGTCCTCCGCGCTGGGAAATTCCATAAATCCATAAAAGAAGGGTATTTAAGATCGAATCTTGATGGCGCGACTCAACTTCGGCAGCCGTCGGTCGACAGGCTCGAGCATGCAGATCCGCCACAACGCCCTCCACGCTTCCACCTCCGCCTCGTTGCAGCGTCCGGCGTCGGCCACGCGCCCCGCGCAACCCGAACAGGCCGCCACCTCGCGCCTCGACGCCATCGCCGCGCGCTCCTCGGCGCGGCTCGACGCCTTGGCGGCCGACAAGGAACTCAGCCCGCGCCAGCAGCAGGCGCTGCAGCAGGCCAAGGACGAGCTGCAGTCGCTGCACGCCCGCCTCGAGCAGGCCTTCGGCGGCCAAGGCCACAAGCCCGAGGCCGTGAAGCAGGCGCTCGCGGCCCTGCAGGCGCACTTCGCCGACGGCGTCGCGCACATCCTGTCGGGCGGCGTCCTCGACGCTTCCGGCGGCGTGGACCTGCGAGCCTGAGCTACGCGCCCGCGGACCGCGAGCGCGCGCCGCGCTTCCTGAGCACGAGCACGACGTCCTCGCGCCCATCGTCGATGGGGCGGGGCGCCTTCGCGTCGTGGTGGAAGTCGTGGGTCGCCACGAGCTCCAGCTCGGGCCGCGTGGCGAGCAGCTCCAGCACCTCGCGCACGTCGTAGGTGCGGAAGCGCCAGTTGGTCTCCTGCGCGTGCTCGCGGCCGCGCGATTCGATCCTGAGGCGCGTGCGCACCGCCTCCAGCCGCGCGCGCCGGTCGGGCGCCATGGTGCGCGTCACGCACACGACCTTGGCGCCCCCGCGCTCGACCACCCAGCGCTCGACCTGCGAGCCCGCGCGCCGGTAGTCGGTCAGGTGCAGGCCCAGCACGTAGAGGCCGCCCGGAGCCAGCCGGCGCGCGACGCCGGCGAGGTGCGCGCGCGCGGAGCGCTCGTCGAGCAGGTACTTGAAGGTCGACACGAGGCAATGCGCCAGGTCGACGGCGGGGCCCGAGGGCACGCGCGCCATGTCGCCGCGCGCGAGGCTCGCCGACAGTCCGCGGCGCGCCAGCTTGGCGCGCGCCGCCTCCAGCATGCGCTCGTTGAGGTCGAAGCCCTCGACCTCCAAGCCGCGCCGCGCGAGGTCGACCACGAGCCGACCGGAGCCGCAGGCGGGCTCCAGCACCCGGCGCGGCTCTCCGCGTCCGTGCAGCCGCGAGAGGGCCACGAGGAAGGAACCCTCCCGCCTGGTGCCTGGTTCGAAGACCAGGTCGTACCAACGGGGGGTGTCGTACCAGTCGACGAGCGTCGTCTTGGCCATCCGCGGGAAGAATCTTCCCGCGCCGCGCGGGGCGAGGCAACAGGAGCCTCGGGTCCGCCTAGTCGCCTTGACAGAATCGAGTCGATCGGCCGACACTTACAGTCGCTCGCGCGGGCTTCCCTGCGCTTCGCCGGGCGATGATCACGACCATGTCCATCCGCTCACTGTCCCTTCCGTGGCGGGCCTGCGCCTGCCTGGCGTTCGCGTCCCTGCCCGCGCTGGCTTCGACGGGCTTCGACGAAGGCGTCGCCGCGCCGTCCGCCACCACCAACGTCGCGCCCGCGCGCGTCGAGTGGAACAGGCGCGCGGCCGAGCACCTGCTCAACCGCGCGGCCTTCGGAGCCACGAGCGCCGAGGTCGACGCCGCCGTGGCGCGCGGCATGGAGGCGACGATCGAGGCGCTGTTCCCCGCGGACGCCAAGGTGCCGCGGCCCGAGATCCTCGGGGCGCGCGACCTGCCGCTCGACCTCGAGCGGCCCGAGACGCGCCTGCGCAACGTCGAGGGCCGGCGCGAGGGCCTGTCGCGCCTGCAGCCCGACCTCATCTCGCCGCTCAACATGTGGGGCGACTGGTGGATCGAGCGCATGCGCAAGTCGGAGGACCCGCTGCGCGAGCGCATGACGATCTTCTGGCACGGCCACTTCGTCAGCTCCGTCAAGGAGGTCGGCAATGCGCACGAGATGATCGAGCAGCTGACGTTCCTGCGCGACCACGCGCTGCTCGACTTCGGGACGCTCTTGCGCGGCGTCGGCCGCACGCCGGCGATGCTGGCGTACCTGAACAACGACGAGAACGTGAAGGAGCACCCCAACGAGAACTGGGCGCGCGAGCTGTTCGAGCTGTTCTCGCTGGGCGACGGCAACTACACCGAGGACGACATCAAGCAGGCGGCGCGCGCCTTCACCGGCTGGACCGACAAGGAAGGCCGGTTCCTGTTCGACCGCATCGTGCACGACTACGGCGCCAAGCAGGTGCTGGGCCGCGCGGGCGCGCTGGACGGCGACATGGTGGTCGACCTGGCGCTGGAGCAGGAGGCTTGCGCGCGCTTCATGGCGGCCAAGCTGCTGCACCACTTCGAGGGCGCGCCCGCCCCCGCAGAGCGCGTCGAGGACTACGCGGCGTTCCTGCGCGCCAACGGCCTGCACGTCGGCAAGTTCCTGCGGCGCCTGTTCGCCGATCCCGCGTTCTACCGCGACGAGGTCGTCGGGCGCCGCGTGGCTCCGCCGATCGAGTGGCTGGTGGGCAACGCGCGCCGGCTGGACCTGGCCGCTCCCGGCCAGATGGTGCTCAACATGGGCGACGTGCTGGGCCAGCGCCTGTTCTGGCCGCCGAGCGTCAAGGGCTGGGAGCCCGACATGGCCTGGATCACGACCGCCACGATGATGTACCGCTCGAACATGGCGGGCATCATGCTCGGCCTCGTCTCGGTCGAGGGCCTGATCCGCGACGCCGAATTCGACGAGCGCTCGATGGGCGACGAGCCGATGATGGCCGCCGCCAAGAAGAGCCGCAGCAACGGACTCAACCAGCTGGCCTACATCCAGGACGCGGGCTGGAAGCCCGAGCTGTCCCTCGCCGCGCGCGCCAAGGCGGCCTTGGCCGTGGGCGACGCGCGCCTCGCGGCGTGGCTCTGCGGCGAG
>JBEBCR010000144.1:0-10786 GCA_041157565.1 Planctomycetota bacterium
AAGAGGCGCACGACCGGCGTGCTCGAGGCCGCCTGCGCCACGTCGCCGCCGGCGGTGGCGCGCGCCGCGTCGCGGATCGCGTCGGCCAGTCCCTGCTCCTCGCCGTAGTGGCGCTTGACCGCCTCCTCGAGGAGGCGCTTCTCCGCCAGCACCGCGCGCACGTCGACGCCGCTCTGGAAGCGCAGGTCCTCGAGCACCGCCGTGTTGAGCGGGTCGGCCAGCGCCACGACCAGCGTGCGGCCCTCGACCTTCAACGGCAGCACGCCGAAGGCGTGCGCGGTGGATCCGTCGACCAGCGCCAGCGCGGCCTTCTCGGGCTGCGTGGCCGCCAGGTCGACCACCGCCAGGCCCGCCTGCTCGGCCAGGGCGCGCGCCACCTGCGCCTCGCCCGCGAGCCCCAGCTCGGTCGCCACGCGGCCGAAGAGCCCCCCGCGCAGCTTCTGCGCGGCGAGCACCTCCTGCACCTGGCTCTCCTTCAGGACGCCTTGGGCCTTGAGGACCTGGCCGAGCAGCTTGCGGCCCTCGGGCTTGGCGCCGGAGCTCACAGGCGCGTCTCCAGGTCCTTGTCGTCCTGCGCCGCGTCGAGCGCGACCTCGCGCGAGATCAGGCCCTTCCTGAAGAGCTCGAGCAGGTGGTCGTCGAGCGTGATCATGCCCAGCTTGCGCGAGGTCTGGATGGTGCTCGGGATCTTGTTGGTCTCGTTCTTCCTGATCAGGTTCCCGATGGCGTGGTTCATGATCATCACCTCGAACGCCGCCACGCGACCCGCGCCGTCCTTCCTCGGCAGGAGCACCTGCGAGACGACGCACAGGAGCGCCACCGACAGCTGGGCGCGGATCTGCTCCTGCTGGTTGGCGGGGAAGGCGTCGATGATGCGGTTGACCGTGCGCGCCGAGCCGGTCGTGTGCAGCGTGCCGAACACGAGGTGGCCGGTCTCGGCCGCGGTGATGGCCGCGGAGATCGTCTCGAGGTCGCGCATTTCGCCCAGCAGGATCACGTCCGGGTCCTGGCGCAGCGCGCGACGCATCGCCTCGGAGAAGGTCGGCACGTCGCCGCCCACCTCGCGCTGCGTGACGAGCCCCTCCTTGTGGGAGTGGTAGTACTCGATCGGGTCCTCGATCGTGATGACGTGGCGCTTCTGCGTCGAGTTGATCCAGTCGATCATCGTCGCCAGGGTGGTCGTCTTGCCCGAGCCGGTCGGGCCGGTGACGAGGATCAGGCCGCGCGGCTTGCGCAGGAGCGGCTTGACCGCCTCGGGCAGGCCGATCTGGTCGAACGAGAGCAGCGTGCTCGGGATCAGGCGCAGCACGGCCGAGAAGCGGCCGCGCTGGCGCATCACCGAGCAGCGGAAGCGCGCCCCTTCGCCGTGCGCCACTCCGAAGTCCGTCGTGCCCACGGACTCGACCTCGGCCTTGTGCTTGTCGTCGAGGATCTCGAGGCACAGGCGGCGCGTGGCCTCGTCGTCGAGCACGCCCTCGGCGATGGGCACGAGGTCGCCCTTGACCCGGCCCACCGGCGGACGGCCGGGATTGAGGTGCAGGTCGCTGGCCTTGAGCTGCACGGCCTTCGTCATCAGGTCGCGGATCTGGTGCGTCATGCGAGGTTCTCGGCGTGGGCTTCGAGGCTGGCGGCGAGGCGCGTCACGCGCACGACCTCGGTGGTGGTCGTGTCGCCGCGCGCCACCTTGCGCGCGCCGTCGGCGACCAGCGGGCGCAGCCGGCCGCTGGCGAGGGCGGCGGAGCGCACCGCGTCGAGCGAGGCGCCCTCGAAGACCATCTCGCGCAGCTGCGCGTCGAGCTCGAGCAGCTCGAACAGGCCCACGCGACCCTTGTACCCGGTGCCGTCGCAGGCGCGGCAGCCGCGCGCGCGCTTGAAGCGCGTGGCGCCGGCGCCCCGCGGGTCGAGGCCCAGCGCGGACAGCTCGCCCGCCGAAGGCTCGTACGGCACGGCGCACTCGCGGCACAACCGCCGCACGAGGCGCTGCGCGATGACCGCCTGCACCGAGGCCGAGACGAGGAACGGCTTGACGCCGATGTCGACGAGGCGCGTCAAGGCGCTGGTGGCGTCGTTGGTGTGCAAGGTCGAGAACACCAGGTGGCCGGTGAGGGCCGCCTGGATGGCGATCTCGGCCGTCTCGGCGTCGCGGATCTCGCCCACGAGGATGATGTTGGGCGCCGCGCGCAGCATGGCCTTCAGGATGCGCGCGAACGACAGGCCGATGCGCGGCTGCACCTGCACCTGGTTGAGGCCCGAGATGTGGTACTCGACCGGGTCCTCGGCCGTGATGATCTTCACGTCGGGGCGGTTGAGCTCGGAGAGCGCCGCGTACAGCGTGGTGGTCTTGCCCGATCCAGTCGGACCCGTCACCAGCACGATGCCGTTCGGCCGCTTGATCGCGCGGCGGAACCAGGCGTAGTCCTCCTCGTCGAAGCCCAGCTCCTTGAGCGAGATCAGCGAGCGCGAGCGGTCGAGCAGGCGCATGACGATCGACTCGCCGTAGGAGGAGGGCAGGATCGAGCAGCGCACGTCGAGCGCGCGTCCGTCCAGCTGCATCTCGATGCGGCCGTCCTGCGGCTTGCGCTTCTCGGCGATGTCCATCGCCGCCATGATCTTCAGGCGCGACACCACCGGCGCGTGCAGGTGCGCGGGGTGCATGGCGTGGTCGCGCAGCATGCCGTCGACGCGCAGGCGCACGCGCAGCCCCGAGCGCGAGGGCTCGATGTGGATGTCGGAGGCGCGCGCGGCGAGCGCGTCCTTGAAGGTGCGCTGCACGAGGCGCACGACCGGGGCGTCGCCGTCCTCGTCGCCCTTCTCGGCCTTCATCGTGCGCGCCAGCGACTCCTCGTCCGCCTCGCCGTGCACGCGCGCCAGCGCGCGCTTGAGCGCCCCGCGCGTCGCCAGCGCCGGCGCGACCTCCATGCCCAGCAGGAAGCGCAGCTGGTCGAGCTGGATGCGCTTCTGCGGGTCGTCGATGGCGACCACGAGCTTGCCGCCCTTCTCCAGGACGGGCAGCAACCCCTGCTCGAGCGCGAGCTCCTTGGGCACCCGCGCCGCCACCTCGGGCGCGACCTTGCCCTTGTCGAGGTCGACGAAGGGCAGGCCCTCGAGCGCGGCCACGATGCGCGCCACCGCCGCCTCGTCGGCGTGCCCGAGCTTCACCAGCGCCTCGTCGAGGGCGAGGTTGCCGCTCTTCTGCAGCGCGATGGCTTGGCGCAGCTGCTCCGCGTCGACGATGCCGCGCGCGACGAGTTGTTCGCCTAGTGACTGGGACAAGTGGTGGACCGGGGCTCTCTGGCGCCTAGGAGTGGCGCTGGCGACGGGATGGGTCGCGCGCGCCGGGATGGGTCGGGCAGCGCACTCTAGCGCCTGTGGCGCAGGACTCTACCCCTGCCGCGGCCCTTGGTAGCCTCCCGCTCCCGCGCCTTTCGCCCTGCGGCGACGCCCTGCGCCGACGAAGGGTCGCGACGCCGCGCCCCGGCCAGGCGGGAACGCGCGCGAGCGGCGCCCCGAGCGCATCGGGACGCCGCTCGCGGCGTTCATCCGGCTCGCGGCGAGCCGGGATGGGGGCTTTCGGGCCGGATCACTGGCCCTTCGGCGCCGTCGGCACGCCGGAGCCCGGCACCACCGCGGCGCCGCGGCACACGCCGCTGATGCCCACCTCGAACTGCGGCTTGTCGGGGTGGCCGGTCTTGATCACGGCCAAGCCGTTGAAGCTGCCGGCGAGGCTGTCGGGCAGGCCGGTCGTCGACAACTCGATGTCGACCGAGTTCTCGTTGGGCACCGGGCGCACCGTGGCCTGGAAGTACTGCGCGCGATCCCACTCGGCCGTGTCGCGGCCCTTGAGCGTCACGGACACCATCTCCGGCGAGAGCTTGAAGCTCGGGTCGTTGCTCGTGAGGCGCGTCGTCAGCGACTTGGGCGTGTTGGGCTTGAACAGGCCGAAGCTGAAGAAGCTCTGGCTGAGCGAGACCGAGCCGCGCACGACGGCCATGATCGAGGTCGAGACCTCGTAGGTGGGAGCCTTGCCGTTGGGCAGGCGCTCGGCGCCCGGGATGTCGAAGTCCGAGCGCAGCGCCAGCGAGTAGACGATCGAGCCTTCCGACAGGCCCGGGCCGGCGGTGACCAGCACCTCGAAGCGCGTCGCCTTGCCTTCGGCGTCCTCGTCGAGCGGCTTGAGCTCGATCTTCAGGCCGTTCGGCACGCCTTCGAGCACCGGCGTCAGCTTGATGCGGTCGCCGCGCGCCGTGGCGACGGTGATCTTGTCGGTGGCGGTGTCGCGCGTGCCCAGCGACGAGAAGTTGATCGACATGGGCGTCAGGTTGAAGAACGGCTCGACGTACGCCTCGAGCGACAGGATCGCCTGGCCGCGCGACTCGTTGGTCGAGATGTTGACCTTCGAGCTCGCCTGCTGGCGCTTGTTCTGCGTGTGCAGTTGCGCGTTGAACTGCACCTTGCGGCCCTTCTGGATCGGCTTGCCGTACTCGTAGCGCACGAACTCGCCCTTGTCGTCCTGCACCTTGACGTCGGCCACGGTGCAGCCGCAGGTCGGCTTGGCCTGGCGGATGATCAGGTCCTCCTCGCCGGCGGAGACCGCCTCGAAGACGTGGTTGAGCACGTCGCCCTGCATCACCTTGCCGAAGTTCTTCGAGTCCGAGCCCACCTCGAACAGCAGCTTCGCCTTGGAGTTCGGGTTCTCGACGACCGGCTCGGTGCCCGGGTGCGGCAGGCCGTCGTGGCCGTGGCCCTCGTGGCCGGGTTCGGCCTTGGGCTTGGCGGCGGCGGCTGCGGCGGCGGCCTTCTCCGCGGCGGCCTTGGCCTGCGCGGCGGCCTGGTCGGCGGCGGCCTTGGCACTGGCGGCGGCGGCTTCGGCGGCGGCCTTGGCGCTGGCTTCGGCCTTCTGCGCGGCCTCGGCCACGGCCGGGGCCTGCGGCTGGCTGGCGGCGGGCTGGGCGGCGGGCGCGGCCGGCTTCTGCTGGGTGGTCGCGTTCGTGGAGCCCTGGTCGGAGCATCCGACGAGCAGGAAGGCCCCCAAGGCGAGCGAGGGCAGGAAGCGGGCGAAGGTCGAGTTCATGGGTGGTTCGTTTGGGTGCGGAGCCGTGGACGCGGGCCGGGAGTCTAGCAGCCCGCGTTGTAAGGATGGTGTCTACGAGGGGTGGTCGGAGCCGTTGGGGGAAAACGGCGATTGCCTGACCCCCCCTGGGGACGTGGTGAGGCTTGATCGGCAGGAATCGGGGCTGGGTCAAGCCCCTCGACCCTTCCAGCCTGCCGGCGCCGCCCACGCCCAAGCCCCACCCCCCTACCTTGCCCCCGCTCGCGCCCGGTCCACCACGTCCGTGGAAGACGGTCGCGTTGCAGGCGCGACGGTCGAGGCACTCGAAATCGCAATTCAGGCCCACCATCGGCCCGCGCCGAGTGAGCGCCGATGCGGGCGCGCGCTCACTCGGACGCGCGCACAGAGGCGCACCCCGCATTTCGCCCTTGAGGCGCGACCAGCGCGCGGAGTACTTCTGGCTGGCGCGGGCGACTACGCCGGTCGCGCTCCAAGCCGGATGACCCCGACCGCCTCCCCACTCGCCTTCGTCGCGCGGCGCTCGCGCGCGCTGTTCGTCTCCGCCTGCGCCGTCGCGCTGGGCGCCTGCTGCGCCACGCCGACGAACGCGGACCTCCTGCAAGCCTCCTTCCGCACTCCCGAGGCGACGCTCGAGACCTTCCGCATCGCGGCGCGCTGCGACGAGCCGAGCCTCGAATACCGCTGCCTGTCGGCCGCGCTGGTGCGGCGCATGTCGCTGTCGCAGCTCGCCTGGCGCGAAGCGCGCGAGGAGGCGCTGCGCTCCTCCGGGCTCGTGGCCTTGTTCGTCGACGGGCTGGAGCCGCTCGAGCCGGCGCGCGTCGTGGGCGACCGCGCCGAGCTGCGCGTGGGCTCCATGGGACGCGAGCTGCGCCTGTCGTTCGTGCGCGAGTCGGTCGGCCGCGCGTGGGCGCGCGGCAAGCTGGTGGCCGACGAGGATGTCGACTGGAACGCGGCCGTGGGCGCGCAGGAGATCGACGGCGCGCGGCACGCCTTCGGCCGCGTGCCGACGACGACTCCGCCCGCCGACCTGGACGAGCTGCGCCTGTCGCGCGAGTGGAAGCTCGACGGGCTGCTGCAGCCCTGAAGCCGGCGCGGCGCGTCAAGCGAACTTGACGCCCCGCGCGCTCAACGCGCCGTGGCGGGCAGCAGGTCGCCCTGCAGCCCGTCGATGACGCGCGCCACGAGGCGCACGACGCGGCGGATCTTGTCGCAGTCGACCTTCTCCACGTCGTCCCCCGGCTGGTGGTAGTCGGCGTGCACGTCGGAGAACAGGAAGATGGCCGGGATGCCGAGCTTGGCGAAGCTCGCCTGGTCGCTGCGCGACCAGTACTGGTCGGCGCTGCCGAGCTCGGGGAAGCCTTCGGTGGGCGACAGCTTCAGCGCCAGGTCGCCCACCGCGTTGTAGTGCTCGGCGAGCTTCTTCGTGGGCGTGACGAGCAGCATGTCGGGCGCGTTGCGGCCGATCATGTCCATGTTGATGTTGCACGCCGGGCGGGCGCCCTCGGGCAGCCACGGGTCGGCGCACCAGGCGCGCGAGCCCCACAACCCCTTCTCCTCGCCGGAGACCCAGATGAGGGCCACCGAACGGCGCAGCGGACCGTGCTCCGCCAGCGCCTCGGCCAGCGCCAGCATGCCCACCGTGCCGGAACCGTTGTCGTCGGCGCCGTTGTGGATCTGGCCGTCGGATACGCCCACGTGGTCGTAGTGCGCGCTGACGATGATCGTCTCCTGCTTGAGCAGCGGGTCGGAGCCGGGCCAGAAGCCCACCACGTTCTCGACCTGCACGCGCCCGTCCTCGTCGAAGGCGCGCGTCTCGCGCCACCCCATGCCCAGCTCGAGTGGCTTGTCGCCAAGTTCGGCCGCGGCCGGCGCGGCGACGGAAAGCGCGCGCTCGAAGGCCTCGTGCGTCATGCTCCAGCTCGACGGCGACGAGCGGCGGTCGCGGCGCTCGCCGGCCTCCTTGCCCTCCTCCTCGCCGGCGCGCTTGGGCTCGACGTAGCGCGGCGAGCCCTCGACCAGGCGGCGGGTAGCGTTGGCCATGCGCGCGGCGAGGTCCTCGCCCGCGGCGGCGACGAGCACCAGCGCCTTCAGCTCCTCGCGCCGCGCGCGGCCGAACACCCTTTGGCGCTCGCGCTGGTCGGCGGGCTCGCGCACGAAGGCCACGCGCTCCTTCCACTCGCCGGCGTCGAAGGACTCCTGCGAGCCCGAGCCCAGCCACAGGGCGTCGCCGGCCAGTTCCCCCGCGGAGATCGACATGCCGCCCGACAACCACACGTCGCGGCCGAACGCGAGTTCGACGCTCTTGCTCGCCTTGTCGCCCACGCCCGCGACGACCGCCTTGGTGCCCTCCGGCAGGAGGCGGCGGTTCTGCAGGTCGTACAGGTGGAACCACGAGCCGTCCTTGGCGCCCGGCTGCCAGCCGAGGCGCTGCAGGCGCGCGCGCAGGTAGCGCGCCGTGACCACGAGGCCCTCGCTCGGCGTGTCGCGGCCCTGCATCTCGTCGGAGGCGACGAAGGCGAGGTCGGCGAGGATCTCGTGCGACTGCACGGTCTCGAGCGCCTTGAGCATCGCCGCCGTGGTGCTCGGCGCGCTCGCCGCGGGCGCGACGGGCGCTGCCGGGGCCTTCGGGACGTTCGTCGTCGCGCCATCTGCGGCGAGCGCCAGGCACAGCGGGAGGAGTGCGATCGGGTGCATGCGCCAGAGGTTAGCCGATGGCGCGCCGCGCGCGGCGAACGGCAAGGCGCCCCCCGCGAAAAACCGCGGCAAACGGCGCGACCTTCAGCCCTCCTGGTCGCGTCCGGCGGCGCGGCGGCCTTGCAGCCGCTCCAGCAGGGACGCCGCCTCGAGTCCGTGCGGGTCGGCGCGCAGGTGGTCCAGCTCGGCCGAGCACGCGGCGCAATCCGGCGCGTGGTGGCGCACGTGCACCTGTTCGGCGCCGCCCGCGCCCCGCGCGCAGTTCTCCAGCCACTCCCGCGCCGGGCAGGCGGCGCGCGCCTCGCTCCACGCCCGCGCGAAGTCGAGGTCCACCGGACGGTCCTCGTGCGAGAGGTGCGAGAGCACCGCCTCCTTGACCGCGCCGGAGGCGTCCAGCTCCTGCACCAGCTCGGCGATGCGCTTCAGGCCGCGGAACTTCACGCCCGCCACCGCGCCGTCGTCGGGGTGGCCGAAGCGCCGCGCCGCGTCCTTGTTGCGCACGCCGCGCACGACGACCGCCTCGAACACGGCCACGCGCTCGAAGGCGCCGGCCTCGAAGCCCTCGCGGCACCACTCGCGCGCGGCGGCGCCGAGCAGGATGCGCGCGCCGTCCTCGAGCTCGGCCTGGCGCGCCACCTGGCTCGGAGTCTCGCGCGGCGCCGCGACGAAGTCGAAGTGCGCCGCGCTCTCCTCCAAGCCCAGTCCGGTCAGCTGCACGGGGCGCTTGCGCCGCAGCCAGTCGATCACGCGCGAGCCGAGGATGTTGAACAAGTACGCCTCGAAGCCCTGCGCCGGGTCGACGCGCTCGATGTTGCGCACGGCGACGAGCAGGCAGTCCTGCACGATGTCCTCGCGCGCCTCGCGATCCTTGACGCGGCGCGCGACGTAGGCGAGCAGGCGCGGGGCGTACATCTCCTCGACGCGCCGCCACTCGGCGTCGTCGAGGGCCTTCAGCCGCGCCAGGTCGATCGGCGAGTCCACGAGCGACGCGCGCTCAGACCGCGACGACGCCGCCGCCCTGCTGGCGCGCGGCGAGCAGCGCGCCGCGGGCGCGCGAGAACAAGTCCTCGCGCCGCTGGATGTCGGGCGCCGGGTAGGTGGCGATGCCCACCGAGATCTGCAGCGCGTCGCCGACGAGGTCGGACAAGCCGCGCTGCGCGGCCATCTCGCCCACGCGGCGCGCCATGATGCCGGCGCCGTCGAGCCCGGTGTGCGGCAGGAAGAACAGGAAGGTGTTCTCGTCGAAGCGGCCGAGCACGTCCGTGTCGCGCGAGGTCTCGAGGAAGATGGCCGCCAGTTCCTTGAGCACGCTCGGCTCGGCCGCGCCCTCGAAGCCCAGCATGACGACCGACAAGGGCGTGCCGAAGCGCTTGGCGCGCTTGAACTCCTCGTCGAGCTTGTAGTTGAGGAACGCGTAGTTGTAGAGGCTCGTCTCGGGGTCGGTGGCGGCCGAAACCAGCGTCTCGTCGCGCTTGCCGGAGAGGTCGGTCAGGAGCCGCTCGGGCAGGGCCGCGAGCTTGTCGGAACCGCGCGCTTCCTGCGGCAGGTTCGGACGCGGACCGAAGGTGGACTCCAGCGCCTCCTTCAACTTGCTCGGCACTAGCGGGCGGCGCAGCACGCCGGTGGCGCCGCAGAAGCGCGCGATCGGCTCGGCCAGCTGGTTCTGGTGGTCGACGACCACCCACGTGCGGCAGCGCGTCTTGCCGACGAGTCGGCGGCACTGCTCGTAGACGTTGCCGCCGCGCATCCACGCGTCGAGCAGGATGATGTCGCCAGCCACGGGCGGCGCGGCGACGAGCTCGTCCACCGTGGCGTGGCCGACGACCTCGAAGCCCTCGAGCAGGCTCGCGCCATGGCGCACCGAGGCCAGCAAGCTGTCGTCGTGGGACACGACTCGAATCGCGCGCAATCCATCACCCATGGGGGCTCGTCCTCGGCGTTCCTGCGTTGGTCCGCCTGGCGGCGGGGCGTGGCGGGCGCGACCCTCTGGCCCGCCCGTCGGGGTCATTGTCGGCGTTCGCCCCCCCTCGATGCAACCCGTCCGCGGGAAGGAGGGCGCGCGCAGGCCCGCGGGCGGGAAGGAGCGCGGCGCGGCGGCCCCCTCAGCCCTGCTCCGCCAGCCATTCGGCCGGGATCTCGTAGTTCGCGTAGACGTTCTGCACGTCGTCGTTGTCCTCGAGGAGCTCGATGAGCTGCAGGATGCGGCGCGCCTCGTCCTTGTCGGCGATCGGCACGCTCGTGTTCGGCGTCCAGCCGACCTCGGCCGAGACCAGCTTGGCCCCGATGGCGGAGAGGCGCGGCTCGATGGCGGCCTTCAACGCGAGGAAGGAGGTCGCCGGGCCGAGGAGCGTCGCGTAGTCGCCCTCCACGCGCACGTCGTCGAAGCCGCACTCGAGCGCGGCCTCCATCCAGAAGCCCTCGTCCTTGCCGCCGCGCTCGCAGCCGACGATCGACTGGAACGAGAACTGGAACGACACCGAGCCTGGCGCGCCGAGGTTGCCGCCGTTCTTCTCGAGGATGTGCTTGATGTCCGGCGCCGTGCGGTGGCGGTTGTCGGTCATGCACGCGATGACCAGCGCCACGCCGCCGGGCGCGTAGCCCTCGTACACCAGCTCCTCGATGGCGTCGCCGCCCGCCTCGCCCGAGGCGCGCTTGATCACGCGCTCGATGTTCTCCTTGGGCATGTTGCCGGCGCGCGCCTTCTCGATGGCGTAGCGCAGCTTCAAGTTCGCGTCGGGGTCCGGCCCGGCCTGGCGCACGGCGGACATGATGGCGACGCTGAACTTGTTGAAGTTCTTCGAGCGCTTCTTGTCGACCGCGCCCTTGCGCGCGGCGATGTTGGCGGAGTGTGAGTGGCCGGCCATGGTCGGACGTGGACGCGATCGCGCGGGCGCCGCGCCAGGATCCAACAAGGCCGCGGCCCGCCACCCCGATTGTAGGGCGGCGGGCCGCGGACGCGAGTCGAGTCGTCGCGGGCGCGGAGCCCGCGGGACGTCCGGGATCAGCGCTTGCTGAACTGGA
>JBEBCR010000145.1:0-5365 GCA_041157565.1 Planctomycetota bacterium
AACTCGTGCTGCATCCCTTCGCGGGGCGCCTGCAGGCCGAATCGCGGCCGCGGCCGGACTCGCGGCCCGCGGTGCCCGAACCAGGCGGCGCCACGCGCCTCCTCGCGTGCTTCGAGGAGGCGCTGGAGCGCCGCGTGCCCGCCGGCGCCACGTTGCTCGTCGTGGGCGACGGACTCGACGAGGGCGGCGCGGACGAGGGCGGCGCGGACGAGGATGCGCGGGACAGGGACTCCGGCGCGGCGCGCGCGCGCGCCGCGCTGCTGCGCCGCGCCGCCGAGGCGCGCGGCGTGCGCCTTGCCGCCGTCGCCACCGGCCCGCGTCCGGATCGGGAGCTCTTGGCCGAGCTGTGCGGACGCGTGGTCGAGGCGGGGGACTTGCGCGGCGAAGGAGCCTCCGCGCTGCTGGCGCGCGCCCTGCGCCGCGCCGGGGCGGATTCGCTGGTCGAGTGCGGCGTCCGGCCGCTCCTCGTCGAGGTCGTCGAGCCCGTGCTCGGCCGGCAACTCGCGCCGGCGCTCCCGCCGTCCCCTTGCGCGTGGTCGCTGCGCGCCCACCCGGCGGCCGGGACGATCCTCGAGTGGCGTTCGGACTCCGGGGCGTCGGGCGCCCTGGCGGCGCTGCGGCGCGTCGGAAGCGGCCGCGTGCTCGGACTCGCTGGCTCGCCCGCCATGGACGACGTCGGCCTCGAAGTGCCCGGCGCGCTGGCCTCGGCGGTGCTGTTCCTGCGCCCGAGCTCGGGAACGCCGCGCTCGCGCTTGTTCGAGGACGTGTTCCAGCTCGAGGGGCTGCCGCCCGGCCTGCCGGCCGCCCTCGAGGTCGAGGTGCGCGCCGACGGAGCGCGCCGCGGCTCGGTCGTGGCCAGCGCGCCGGCGCGCGATCCTTCCGTGCGTCAAGGAGACTTGACGCAACTGGCGCGCCTCGCCGCGGGTGCCCGCTCCGTCGAGCTCGTCGCCGGCGGCTTCGTCGCGCCGGTCCTCGCCCTGCTCGAGCCCGAGCTGCCCGCGGCCGCGCCGGTGGTCCCGTCCCGTGGCCAGGAAGATTCTTCCCTGCGGCGGGCCGCGCTGGCCTCGCGCTGGCTGCTGCTGCTCGCCGGCGCGTTCCTGTGCGGCGCCCTGATGGCGCCGATCTTCAAGGTGGCGACGCGGCGTGGTCGATGATGGACGCGGTGGATCGGGCCTCGCATGGTCCGGTCCGCGCGCGTCCCCGAACCAACGCCACGTCCCAATGAAGACCATCCACTTCGCGCCGCTGTTCCTGGCGCTGATCGCCTCCTGCAGCAGCACCCAGCAGTCGCTCGACCACGCCGGCGGCGATTGGCTAGAGCCCTCGCCCGCGCTGCGCCAGCAGATCGAGGCCGAGTCCAAGCGCCTGCCGTGGACGCACGGCATGGAGCGCGTCGAGCTCATCCACTGGTTCGCGCGCGTCGGCGAGCCGGCCTACCCGACCTTGCTCGGCATGGTGCTGGATCCGCGCAAGGACGTGGCTTGCGCCGCGCTGGCGGCGCTGGGCGCGACGCGCGACGCGCGCCTCGTCGAACCGCTGAACAAGTTGCCGTGGCCCGAAGCGGGTCCGGACGTCGAACTGGCCCTCGAGCGCGCGCGCACGCTGCTGCGCCTCGGCGATTGGTCGATGGCGCCGCACCTGATCGGCGGCTTGCGCGACGAGCGCCTGATGACGCGCGCGTTGTGCATCCAAGCCCTCCAGGAGGCGACCGGCGAGCGCTTCGGCTACGACCCGCGCGCCGAGGTCTCCAATCGCGACGAGTCGATCGGCCGCTGGCACGCGTGGTGGAACGCGCGCGGCGCCGACAACCTGTCGGTCGCCGGCAAGTCCGGCCAGTGAGCGTCCTCAGGCCTGCTTGAGGCGCGCGAGCAGCGCCTCGAAGCGCGGTTTTCCGCGCAACGAGGCCAGGTCCTCGTCGCCTCCCATGTGCTCGGCGTCGCTCCAGCCGAGTTCGATGGCGCGTTCCAGGCCGGCGCAGGCCTCCTCCTCGCGGCCCGAGAGCGCCAGCGAGCAGGCGAGGTTGTAGTGCGCCGTGGGGTCCTCCGGCGCCAGTTCGACCACGCGCGCGTCGGCGGCCAGCGCCCGCGCGTGCTCGCCGAGGCGCGTCAGCGCGTGGCCGAGTTCCGCCCACGCCTCCGCGTGCCCCGGGCGGCGCGCGACCTCGACCTCCATGACGCGCACGAGGAACTGGTCGCCCAAGATGGCGCAGCTCTTCAGCACGGCCTCGTTGGGCGTGAAGCGACGCGGCATGTCCCGAGACTAGCAGGCGGGACGCCCGCGCCACAGTCGCCAAGCATCCCGCGACTGCACGAGCCGTGCCGGCCGAGGGACGGTTCGCGGATTCCCGCCGGCGGGGCACCTGTGACGCCGCCTCTCCGGCTGCTAGCTTGCAGACGGAGGCCCGGGCGCGGCGACGCGCGCCGGTCGCGAGCGACCATGGACATCACCTTCTGCAGCGTGTGCAACGAGTCGATTCCGGTGGCCGACCTCGAGCGCGGCCGCGCCGTGCATCGCGGCAAGGGCGTGGTGTGCGCCGCTTGCGAACGGGCGATGGGCCTCGAGGCTGGCGCCGCGCCGGTCGCCGCCTCGGGACTGGATGCTCCCGCCTCGCCGTCGGCGTGCCTCGACGCGCCGCAGCCCGCGCAGGGCGCGCCTCGAGTCCCCGCGCGGGACCATTCCGGCGGCGGGCGGCTCGGCGCTGGACTGGCCCTCGCGGCCGTGGCGGGGCTTGGCGCGACGTGGTTCGTGCTCGACGCGCGCCTGGCGGACCTGCAGGAGGACGCGCGGGCGACGCGTTCGAAGGTGGCCCAGCTCGAGCCTTTGCGCGGCGAACTGGCGCGCCAGGCAGACGAGGCGCGACTGCGCGCGCGCGAGGATCGCGACGCCGCCCGCGTGGCCGAGGAGACGGCCGCGCGGGGCGTGGTCGAACTGCAGGGGCAGCTGGCGGACGCGCGCGCCGCGCTGCAGGCCTTGGCGCGGCGCGCCGACGAAGCCGACCAGCTGCGCGCGCGCTTGCTGGCGCTCGAGCCGCTCGCGCCGCGCGTGCAGGACCTCGAGTCGAAGCTGCGCGCCCTCGTCGAAGAGCGCGCGAGCCTCGTCGCGCGCGTCGAGGAGCTTGGTCGCGGCGTCGCCGCCGCCAAGGAGGCGGCCACGGCCTCCGGCGTTGCCGCGCCGCCCGCCGCTCCGCCGCGGCCCGCGTGGGAGGGACGCCTCGCCGACCTCAAGGATCCTAACGAGGCGGCGCGCCTCGAGGCCGTGCTGTTCCTCGCCGAGTCGCACGACGTCGGCGTGGTGCCGCACCTCGTGCCCATGCTGCGCGACGAGAACCTGTTCGTGCGCACCGCCACGGCGCGCGCCCTGCGCGACCTGAAGACGAAGGAAGGCGAGGCGCTGATCGCCTTGTGCGACGCGCTCAACGACGAGAAGGCGCCGGTGCGCGAGGCCGCGTGGGTCGCCTTGCGTTCGTGCACTGGACTGGATCTCGCCTTCGATCCCATGGGCAGCGACGCCGATCGGGCGCGGCGCGCGCGCGCCTGGCGGGAGGCCGTGGAGGCGGGCTTGCGACCGAAGTCCGATTCGCCCCCGGGCGGCCAGCCCCCCGTGCAGCCTCCCGCGGGCGGCTGAACGAAGCGCCGCGCGGGTTGGAGGGGCGCGGGGTCGCCTTCCTTGCCCCGGGCTCGGGGCGCGCCTACACTCGTCGCCCCGCCGCGCGGCCGGAGGCCTCGGGCTTCCTCGGTCCGGCGGGCACCGCAGACCTCTCCGCCCGGATCCAGTCCGGCAAGCCCACCGCAACGACACCATGAAGCGCCACCCGGTCACCCTCATCCTCGGCGACGGCACCGGCCCCGAACTCGCCCATGTCACGAAGGACGTGCTCGACGCCACCGGCGTCGGCTTCGACTGGACCGTGGCCCACGCCGGCGTCGACATCATGGACAAGGCCGGCACGCCGCTGCCGCCGGAGACGCTCGAGGCCATCAAGGCCACGAAGACCTGCATCAAGGCGCCGATCACGACTCCGGTCGGCACCGGCTTCCGTTCGGTCAACGTCGCGCTGCGCAAGGAGTTCGACCTCTACGCCTGCGTGCGCCCGTGCAAGACGTACCAAGGCGTGCGCTCGCGCTACGACAACATCGACCTGGTCATCTTCCGCGAGAACACGGAAGACCTGTACGCGGGCATCGAGTTCGAGAAGGGCAGCGAGAAGGCGCTCAAGCTCATCGAGCACATCAAGGAGCTCTCCGGCGCCAAGATCCGCCCCGACAGCGGCATCAGCATCAAGCCGATCTCCGTGTTCGGCACCGAGCGCATCGTGCGCGCCGCCTTCGAGTACGCCCGCAAGAAGGGCCGCAAGAAGGTGACGGCCGTCCACAAGAGCAACATCATGAAGTTCTCGGACGGCTTGTTCCTCTCGACCGCGCGCGCCGTGGCGGAGCAGTACAAGGACATCGCCTTCGACGACCGCATCGTCGACAACATGGCGATGCAGCTCGTGCAGAAGCCCGAGGACTACGACGTCATCGTGCTGCCGAACCTGTACGGCGACGTGCTCAGCGACCTGTGCGCCGGCCTGATCGGCGGCCTCGGCATCGCGCCCGGCGAGAACAAGGGCGACGGCGGCATCGCCATCTTCGAGGCCACGCACGGCTCGGCTCCCAAGTACAAGGGCCTGAACAAGGTCAATCCGACGGCCATGCTGCTGTCGGGCGTGCTGATGCTCGAGCACCTCGGCGAGCAGTCGGCCGCGACGCGCCTCGAGAAGGCCATCGCGCACGTCATCAAGGAAGGCCGCGACGTCACCTACGACCTCAAGGCCGACCGCAACGACCCCACGGCCGTCGGCACCAGGGAGATGGGCCAGGCGATCATCAAGGCGCTCGGCCAGATCAAGGCCTGACGCGCGCGGCGGCTCGACTTGCAGCGCGGCCGCGACGACCACGACGCGCCGGACGGGGCTTCGACCCGTCCCGGCGCGTCGCGTCGCATCGGTGGAGCCGCGTGGACCGTGGCCGGCTCGCTGTGCTTCGCGCTCGGCGTGGTCGGCGCCTTCGTCCCGCTCTTGCCGACGACGCCGCTGCTCCTGTTGGCGGCCGCCTGCTGGGCGCGCGGTTCGCCGCGGCTGCGCCGCTGGCTCCTGGCGCATCCGCGCTTCGGCAAGGCGCTGTCGGCGTGGTTCGAGCACGGAGTCGTGTCGCGCGGCGCGAAGGTCGCTGCCAGCATCGCCATGGGCGCCGGCTCGGCGTTCGGCATCATCAGCTCGGGCATGGGCCCCGCGCTCGCCGCCACGGTCGTCTCCGTGCTCGTCGTCGTGCTCGCCTGGCTTTGGCTGCGGCCCGAGGCTCCGCGTCCCTGAGGACGCGCGCGC
>JBEBCR010000146.1:0-10473 GCA_041157565.1 Planctomycetota bacterium
AGTACCGTCGCCGTCCGTATCCGTGTCGGCCACGCCGCAGCCGCAAATCCCAGGCGCGGTCTTCAGCGCGTCGTTCGGACACAGGTCGTTGCAGTCCGCCGTGCCGTCGAGGTCCGTGTCCGTGTCGGCGACGCCGCAGCCGCAGGCGCCCGGAGCCGTCTTCAGCGGATCGTTCGGGCAGCCGTCGTTGCAGTCCGCCGTGCCATCCGAATCCGTGTCCGTGTCGGCGACGCCGCAGCCGCACTGGCCCGGAGCCGTCTTCAGCGGATCGTTCGGGCAACCGTCGTTGCAGTCCGCCGTGCCGTCGGCGTCCGTGTCCGTGTCGGCGACGCCGCAGCCGCAGATGCCCGGAGCCGTCTTCAGCGGGTCGGCGGGGCAACCGTCGAGGCAGTCAACCGTGCCATCGGCGTCCGTGTCGGGCGTCGTCCAGGCCAACGTGTAGGCCTGGCCGCCACCGGTGGCCGTCGACTGGGCGCCGGCCGTGGCGACGCGCACGAGGTAGCTCGTGCCGCCCGTCAGGGCGACGGTCACCGAGGAACCCGGCGTGCAGCCGGCGGGGCCGTTGTCGTTGCACGCGCCCGTCACCTGGTTGGAGACGGCGCCGCTCGGGCAGGCCAGGTAGACCGACACGATCGTGTCGTAGCTGCCGCAGGTCGAGAACGTGTAGTTCGCGTTGCAGCCGGCCGGCGGCGTGAAGCTGTACCACGTGTCCCAGTACGTGTAGGTCGTGGCGCACGAGGCCAGTTGCACCGAGCTGAGCGTGTAGATCTCGCCCGTGGCCCCGACGTTCGTGCCGGAGACCGAGCCGGTCGTCGTGGCCAGCGCCTGCGGGTTGATGCAGTCGTCGTTGGCCGGCGTGGCGTCGCCGCGCAGGGTCAGGACGTAGTTGCCCGTGCCCGTGCCGAAGGCGCTGACGAGGACCCAGTAGTCCTGGCCGGCGACGGCGACCCAGGCGACCTTGGAGCGGAAGCCGCCCGCGGAGCCGACGATGTCGTCGTTGCAGGTGACGCCGACCAGCGCACCGCAGGTGCCCGTGTAGACGTGCAGCTTGCTGTCGAAGGTGCCGGTCGTCGCCAGCGTGTCGGCGTAGACCGTCTGGGTCGTGGCGACGTTCACGCGGTACCACACGCCGGGCGCGGTGACGGTGAAGTTCGAGCCGCCCTCCTGGTTGCCCGGGCCGGCGACCGTCGGCAGGCCCGTCTCGGCGTTGGCGCCGATCGTCGTGCCGCTGGTCGTGCTGGGCACCGCGACGGGCACGGCATCCGTGCACACGTCGCCGGCGAGCGTGAAGGTGGCGCGCACGGTGTAGGTGCCGGTGTTCGGGGCGTAGCCGCCGACGCGCACGAGGTAGGTGCCGGCGGGCAGGAGATTGGCCGTCACGCTGGACTGGACCACGCCGCCACCGATGTCGTCGTTGCAGCCGAGCAGCGTGCCGCCGCAGGAGCTGTAGACCTCGAGGACCGTGTCGAGGGCCGAGCCGACGGTGTCGACCGTGAGGTTGCCCAGCGCGGCCGTGGTCACCGAGTACCAGGCGTCGCCGCTCATGGGCGCGCAGGCCGCGGCGCCGAGCTCATTCACGGCGAGCGTGTTGTCGCCGGAGAGGCCGGCGGCGCCCAGCGGCAGGTTGGCCGCCGTGGCGCAGGTCTCGTTGCACGGACCCGTGTCGAGGCAGTCGGCGATGCCGTCGAAGTCGGCGTCGCCCGAGCAGTACTCGAACACGTAGACGCGGCGGTTGAAGAAGTCGAGGACCGCCAGGCGGCCGTTGGCCGCGTCCCACGAGAAGTCGTAGTAGCCCGTGGCGTTGGCCGGCGAGAAGCACGGCGTCGGGCCGAAGACGGGGGCGACCGAGGCGCCGCTGGTCGTCGCCATCTTGATGCGGCTGGCGAAGGTCTGGCCGGTGGCCGACGAGGTGCGGTCGTTGTAGAGGACGAAGTTGCCGCCCGCGGTGTTCAGGAACTCGATGTTCTGGCCGGCGATCGCGGTGGCGTCCGTCAGGTCGACGAGGCGCGTGCTCGAGCTGAAGGCGTTGCCGCCGCTGCGCACGTGCTTGCCGACGTCGTTGTTCATGCGCGTGTACAGGTCGCCCGTGGCCGGGTCGAAGACCATGTCGCGCCAACCCGTGGCGGTGCCCGGCGTGATCGTCACGATCGCGCCGGTCGCGCTCGTGTAGGTGAACGCGCCGGTCGCCGTGTTGACGAGGCGCAGGCGACCGGAGCCCTGGGCCAGGAAGCTGACGCCGGAGTCGACGCCGCCGAAGCCGGGGTTGAAGTCCGTGCCGCCCATGCCGCGGTTCGACTCGGTCGTCGACCAGGCGAGCGTGCCGTCGGCGTTGTAGAGGCGCCAGGCGCTCAACTGGTTGGAGCCGAAGTCGTGCGAAGCGGCGATCTTGCCGGCGTCCGAGGCGAGGCCCGAGTAGCCGCGCTGCGACGGCGTGGCGGCGATGGCGCCGAAGGCCGTGCCGAAGGTCGGCGAAGCCGTCAGCACGTTCGACACGCGCGTGATGGCCGTCGGAGCCGCGGTCGCGCCGGCGTTGAAGCCGGCCACGATCAGGTCGCCGTTCTCCCAGGCGACGGCCGACGGAGCGGTGCCGATGAACTGCGGGTTGGTCGCCACCGAGGTCGACGTGAGGTCGACCGTGTTCAGCAGCTTGAACTGCGGACCGGCGAGCGGCGGCGCGCTGATGGTGAAGTTGCCCGAGCCGCCGGGGCCGGTGCTGGAGCTGCTCCACAACGAGATCTGGATCAGGTACGTCGTGCCCGAGGTCGCCACGAAGGTGACCGTGGACTGCGAGGAGCAGCCGTCGTCGCTGCACGCGATGGCCGAGCCCGAGGGGCAGCTCGCCGCTTGCCAGACCGACAAGACCGTGTCGCCCGTCGTGCCGCCGCAGGTGGCGATGGTCACGGCGTAGGTCGACGGAGCGGTCCACGAGAACCACACGTCGCCCGTCGAGCTCGCGCATTGCACGGCGTCGACGCCGCTGGCGGCGGCGGTGCCGTTGAACGCGAACGTGCCGCTGCCGGAGACGGCTTGCGGAGTCGCGCAGCTGTCGGAGCCTTGGGCGAAGACGGAACCGGCGAAGCTCAGGGCGAGCGCGCCGGCGGCGATGGTGCGTTGCAGGAACGCACGACAGGCATTCGTGGGAGAGGACATGTGTTGCTGATCCTTGGTAGGAGTCGGAATCGCAGCTCGACCAACGACGAGGGAGATCGCCGCTGGTTGTTCTTTGGGTGTGTCTCGGGTGGGTAGAGAGGGACCTCCCGCGGGGAGGCTTCCATGAAAACTACCCCACCCCCCAAGATCGCGTAAGGGCGAGATTTGCCAAGAATTTGACGGAAGGCTGCTTGCGTTCGGCAATTTCCTGCCGCCCCCCCTAGGTACTCCAGCTCCCAGCCCGCTCCCCCAGACGTCTAATTAAGGGGAGATAAAAGGCCTTCAAGCCAGTTGGCAGCCATCCCCGCCCCCCGCGGCCGGCATGGTGACCACGGGCGGCTTTGGCAGAGCAAACTACCGTCAAGAGGCGATCTACGGCCATGTTGCCGCCCCAGTCAGAGCGTAGAACGGTCTCGGCGGGGAGAGCCCCCCCCTCGGCCGAGGCCGCTATGCGACTTCGTAAGGCGGCTTTGGCGACGGCGCGGCGGCCCCTTGGCGCCCATCAGCCGTGCTTCGGGCAGGGAATGCGCTCATCGAAAAAAAATACCAACTCGCTTTGATGGGCCAGATCGTCTGGCGCGCGGCATCGGCGAAGGCCGTCGGGGCTCAGCGGGCGCCCTCAACCGCGTTGGCGGCGGAACTCTTCGAAGGCCCCGCTCGGCTTGGCGCCGGCGGCCGCGTGAGGATCGCCTCCCGCGCCCGGCAGCGGGCCGCGGGGTAGGGCGTCGTCCTCGGGGCGCGCGGCCACCCGGATCCCCTCCTGCTGGCACTTCTTGACGAAATCGTCCTTCTGGATCGACTTCAGGTACGCCTGCTCGGCGTCGACCTGGCCGGACTTCACGAGTTCGAGCAACGCGTCGTTCAAGAGCCGCGAGCCCGTCTTGGCGCCCATCTGCATCAGCGAGGCGATCTGGTGCGTCTTGCCCTCGCGGATGTTCGAGGCGATGGCGGCGTTGACCACGAGGATCTCGAGCGCGGCCACGCGCCCTCCGCCGGTCTTCTTGCACAAGGTCTGGGCCACGACGCCCTTCAAGGAGCTGGCGAGCATCGTGCGGATCTGCGCCTGGCGGTCGGCTGGGAACTGGTCGATGATGCGGTCGACCGTGGTCGCGGCCGTCGAGGTGTGCAGCGTGCCGAAGACGAGGTGCCCGGTCTCCGCCGTCTCGATGGCGATCTCGATCGTCTCGAGGTCGCGCATCTCCCCCACCAGCACGATGTCGGGGTCCTCGCGCAGCGCGGCGCGCAACGCGCGCTTGAACGATCCCGTGTGCGCGTGCACCTCGCGCTGGTTGACGAGGCAGCGGTGGTTGTGGTGCACGAACTCGATCGGGTCCTCGATCGTGATGATGTGCTCGCTGCGCGTCTTGTTGATGTGGTCGACCATGGCGGCGAGCGTGGTCGACTTGCCGCTGCCGGTCGGGCCGGTGACGAGCACCAGGCCCTTCGACAGCGAGCAGAAGTCCACCACCGCGCGCGGCAGCTTGAGCTCCTCGGCCGTCAGGATCTTCGACGGGATCTGGCGGAACACGGCGCCGGGCCCGCGGTGGTCGCGGAAGATGTTGGCGCGGAAGCGCGCCGCGCCCTCGAGCTCGTAGGCGAAGTCTGTGTCGTTCTCGGCCTCGAACTGGGCCTTGGCGCGCTCGGGCGCGACCTCGAAGAGGATCGGCAGCATCTGCTCGGCCGTCAGCACCGGGCATCCCTCGACGGGCTGCATCTCGCCGTGCAGGCGGAACATCGGCTGGACGCCGGAGGTCATGTGCAGGTCCGAGGCGCCCAACTGCACCATGCGGCGGAACAAGGCGTCGATCCAGGCCATGAGTGCTCTCCCTTGTGGTCCGCGCGCGGGCGGAGGTCCGTCGAGGGTTGTCGGACGGCGCGGCGCGCGGCTTGAGCGGCGGGGGCGGGGGCGATCCCCTCGCGGGACGAGGGGCGCGATGCCACAATGCCCCCCGCATGCACCCCTCCCGCCGCGCCATCGTGGCGACGGGAGCCGCGCTGGGCGCCTCGTTCGCCCTCGGCTCCTGCGCCTCCCTCCGCCCCTCCTCGAGCTCGACGAAGGAACAGGAGGCGCCCGCCGCTGGGGCCGCCAAGCCCGCCGAGCCGGCGTGGCGGATCTCGCTGGCCCAATGGTCGCTGCACTCGACCCTGTGGAAGGGCGAGCTCGACAACAAGGACTTCGCCAAGCACGCCAAGGAGGTCCACGGGATCGACGCCATCGAGTACGTCAACTCGTTCTTCAAGGACAAGGTCGGCGACCAGGCGTACCTGCTGGACCTGAGGAAGCGCGCCGACGACCTGGGCGTGCGCACGCTGCTCGTGATGATCGACGGCGAGGGCGACCTGGGCCACGCGCCCGGCGCCGAGCGCGACAAGGCGCTCGACAACCACAGGCGCTGGCTCGACGCGGCCAAGGTGCTCGGCTGCCACTCGATCCGGGTCAACGCCGCCGCGCACGGCGGCAGGGAGGAGGGCGCGCGCCACGCGGCCGACTGCCTGCGCGCGCTGGCGCTCCATGGCGACGCGCTGGGATTGAACGTGATCGTCGAGAACCACGGCGGGCTCTCGTCCGACGGCTCCTGGCTCGCCGGCGTGATGAAGCTCGCCGACCATCCGCGCGTGGGCACGCTGCCGGACTTCGGCAACTTCACCATCGGCGAGGGCCGCGTCTACGACCGCTACAAGGGCATGGAGGAGCTCATGCCCTACGCCAAGGCGGTCAGCGCCAAGAGCTACGACTTCGACGCCAAGGGCGACGAGACCACGATCGACTACCGGCGCATGATGAAGCTGGTCGTCGCCGCGGGCTACCGCGGGCACGTGGGCATCGAGTACGAGGGCTCGCGCCTGTCGGAGCACGACGGCATCGTGGCGACGAAGAAGCTGCTCGAGGCGGTCCGCGCCGAGATGTCGTGATGGCGCGCGCGATCGCCGCCCTGCTGTTCGCCGCCGCGCTGGTCCCCGCGCGCGCCCAGGACCGCTCCGGCGGCACGGGCGAGGCGCGGTACTCGCCCAAGGTCGCCGAGCCCTCCGACGAACCCGCGCGCGCCGCGGCCGCCTTCAGGCTGAAGGAGGGCTACGCGGCCCGCGCCTTCGCGGCCGAGCCGCTGGTCGCGCATCCGGTGTGCTTCTGGATCGCGCGCGACGGCAAGGTGTACGTGGCCGAGACCTTCCGCCACCACGCGGGCGTGACCGACATCCGCGACCACATGGACTGGCTCGAGGACGACCTCGCCGCGCGCTCGGTCGAGGACCGCGTCGCCATGTTCAGGAAGCACCTCGGCGACGCGTTCCCGACCTTCGAGTCGGAGCACGAGCGCGTCAAGGTGCTCGTGGACGACGACGGCGACCGCGTCGCCGATCGCCACGCCGTGTACGCGGACGGGTTCAGCGCCGCGGCCGACGGCATCGCGGCCGGCTTGTTCGAGCACGAGGGGGAGGTCTGGTACGCCTGCATCCCGAAGATGTGGAAGCTCGCCGACACCGACGGCGACCTCGTGGCCGACGAGCGCGAGGTGCAGAGCGACGGCTGGGGCATCCGCGTGGCGCTGCTCGGCCACGACATGCACGGCATCCAGCTCGGGCCCGACGGGATGCTGTACTGGTCGATCGGCGACCGCGGCTTCAAGGTCGTCAACCGGGAAGGCGCGCTGCTCGACAGTCCCTTCACCGGCGCGGTGCTGCGCTCGAACCTCGACGGCTCGAACCTCGAGGTCTTCGCCACCGGCCTGCGCAACCCGCAGGAGCTGTGCTTCGACGACCTCGGCAACCTGTGGACCGGCGACAACAATTCCGACGGCGGCGACAAGGCCCGCTGGGTGCACGTGGTCGAGGCCGGCGAGACCGGTTGGCGCCAGGCCTACCAGTGGATCAAGGAGCCGAACCTGCGCGGGCCGTGGAACGACGAGCGCCTGTGGCTGCCGCGCTTCGACGGGCAGGCCGCCTACATCGTCCCGCCGCGCGCCAACATCGCCAACGGCCCCTCGGGCCTCGCCTGCTATCCGGGCACGGGCCTCGACCACGCGGACGCGCCCGACCAGTACGCCGGACGCTTCTTCCTGTGCGACTTCGTCGGCGCCGCCGATTGGAGCGGCGTGCTGAGCTTCGGCGTGCGCTCGGACGCCTCGAGCTACACGCCGACCGAGGTCGAGCGCTTCGCCTGGGGCCCGCTGGCCACCGACTGCGACTTCGGCCTCGACGGCGGCCTGTACGTCAGCGACTGGGTCGCTGGCTGGAACAAGACGGGCAAGGGGCGCCTGTGGCGCATCGCCAAGGAGGGCACGCACCTCGATCCGCTGGTGGTCGAGACCAAGGCGATCCTCGTGGCCGGCATGCGCGCGCGGCCGCTGGAAGAACTCGCGCGCCTCCTCGGCCACGCCGACCGCCGCGTGCGCCAGGACGCGCACTTCGAGCTCGCCAAGCGCGGCGACGACGGCGAGGCGGCCTTGTCGCGCGTCGCGCGCGACGCGCACGCGCCGATCCTCGCGCGCGTGCACGCCATCTGGGGACTGGGGATCCGACTCGGCGCCAGCGCGCGCCCCGACCTCGCCGCGCTGGCCTCGTCGATGGGCCTCGCCGAACTCGCCTCCGGCCCCGGCGCCGAGCTGCGCGCGCAGGCGTTGCGCGTGCTGGGCGACCGCCGCGTGGCGGGCGAGGCCGAAGCCTGGTACCTGCGCGGGCTCGCCGATCCATCGCCGCGCGTGCGGCTCCACGCCGCGCTCGCCTTGGCGCGCATCCAGAGCGCCGCCGGCGCGCAAGCCGCCGTCGAACGCATCGTCGAGACGGGCGAGGGCGATCCCGTGCTGCGCCACGCCCTGACCTACGCGCTGTGGAGTGGTTCGACGCGCGCGCGGCTGCAGGCGCTCGCCAGCCACGAATCGGTCGACGCGCGCGTCGCCGCCGTCGTCGCCCTGCGGCGCCGCGCGGAAGGCGGGATCGCGCCCTTCCTCGCCGACCCGCACTGGCGCGTGGCGGCCGAAGCGGCGCGCGCCATCTACGACGAGCATCGCCCCGAAGAACTGCCGGCCTTGGCGCGGACCTTGGAGCGCGCGGACATCCTCGCGCTGGACGTGCGCGTGCCCGTCTCGAGCGCGCCGGACGCGTACTTGGCCGGCAACGGCCTCGTGCGGCGCGCGCTGCACGCGAATTGGCGCCTCGGCGGAGCCGCCGAGGCGCGCCGCGTGGCGGACTTCGCCGCGCGCGTCGACGCGCCCGAGGCGCAGCGCCGCACGGCGCTGGCGCTGCTGTCGGGCTGGTGCGCGCCGCCGAACCTCGATCCCTTCCACGGCGAGCACATGCCGCGCGGCGCGCGCGAGCCCGCCATCGTGCAAGGCGTGGCCGCGCGCCTGGCGCCGGCCATCGAAGGCGCCTCGGCCGCGCTGCGCCGCGAGTGGCTGGCGCTGGCGCGCGGACAGGACGCGCGCGAGCTGGCGCCGCTCGTCGAGCGCTGGGCGCGCGACGCGCGCGAGGAGCCGCGCCTGCGCGCCGACGCGCTGCGCGCGCTGGGAGCCTTCGCGCCACCGACCTTGGTCGAGGCGCTGCGCGCGACGCTCTTCGATCCCGACGCGGAGGTGCGCGCCGCGGCGCTGGAGACCCTGGTGGCGGCGCGGCCCGAAGAAGCCCCCATGCTCCTCGAAGGCGCGCTCGCCGGCTCGGTCGCCGAGCGCCGCGTCGCCTACGCGGGCCTCGCGCGCTTGTCGGACGAGGCTTCGGGCGCGCTGCTCGCGCGCGAGCTCGCCAAGCTCGATGCCGGGCTAGTGCCCGACGAGGCCGGGCTGGACCTCGTGCTCGCCTGCGAACGGCGCGGCGGCGAGGCGCTGGCGGCGAGGCTCGCCGCGCGCTCACAACCGCGCGCCGTCGACCAGAAGCTCGCGCGCTACCTCGACTCGCTGCACGGCGGCGACGCGGCGCGCGGACGAGGAGTCTTCCGCGGCAAGAGCGAACTCGAGTGCCTGCGCTGCCACGTCGCCGAGGGAACCGAAGGCGGCGCGGTCGGACCGAACCTCGCGGGACTGTCGTCGCGCGCCACGCGCCTCGAGGTCGTCGAGGCGATCTGCGACCCCAACCGCCGCTTCTCGCCCGGCTACCAGGGCACGGTCGTGTTCCGCCACGATGGACCACCCATCGAGGGCGTCGTCGTCGAGGAGACGCCGGAGGTGGTGCGCCTGCGCGGCGCCGACGGGGCGCTGGTCGACGTGCCGCGCGCCGACATCGAGGGCACCAAGCCCGGCGTCTCGTCGATGCCCGACAACTTGTGCGACCACATCTCGCGCGAGGAGATGCGCGACCTCGTCGAGTACCTGATGACCCTCCCGGCCCCCGCGCCGGCCCGCAAGGAATGAAGGCCAACTCCATGCCCAACCGCCCCGCCTCGATCGAACCCGGCTCCGCCCGCTCCGCGCGACGCGGCTTCCTGCAAGGATCCTTGTGCGCCGCGGCGGCGCTGGCCCTGCCCGGCTCCGCCAAGGCCGCGACCGGGGCCGACGACAAGGCCGACGCGCGGCGCGCCATCGACCCCGACCGGCCGGGCGCCTCGTGCCGCACGAAGTTCGCGGTCAACATCGAGATGTGGGGCTTCGGCGTGCCCACGCTGCACGAGCGCGTGCGCAAGGTGGCCGACCTCGGCTTCGGCGCGGTCGAGTTCTGGCCGTGGCGCGGGCGCGACCTCGACGCGCTGGCCAAGGCCTGCAAGGACGCCAAGGTCGAGATCATGCAGTTCACGGCCTGGGGCTTCGTGCCGGGCATGAACGATCCGAAGAACCACGACGACGTGGTCAAGGAGATCGCGGCCTCGTGCGAGGCGGCCAAGCGCCTGGGCGCGCCGATGATGACCGTGGTGGCGGGCAACGACATCCCCGGCATGAGCCAGCAGCAGATGCACGCCAACGTGATCGAGGCGCTGAAGCGCTGCGCGCCGATCGCCGAGAAGGCGGGCGTCACGCTGATCCTCGAGCCGATGAACATCCGCGTCGACCACAAGGGGCACTGCCTCTACGGCTCGGCGCCGGCCATCGCCATCTGCAAGGCGGTCGGGTCCCCCTTCGTGAAGATCAACTGGGACCTCTACCACATGCACATCAGCGAGGGCGACCTGTGCGGCCACATGCGCGAGGGCTTCGAGCACGTCGGCTACTTCCAGTTGGCCGACCACCCGGGCCGCAACGAGCCGGGCACGGGCGAGATCCACTACAACCGCGTGCTCAAGGAGGCCTGGAACCTCGGCTATCGCGGAGGCGTGGGACTCGAATGCTCGCCGCTCGTGGGCGAACTGGCGGCCGCGCGCCGCGTCGCCGCGGCCGACGTCTGGTGACGGGCGGACGGCGGCTC
>JBEBCR010000147.1:0-12950 GCA_041157565.1 Planctomycetota bacterium
CGCAGCGCGCACATCTTCCTGCAGATGGGTTGGAGGCAGGCGGGCGTCATCCGCACGCGCACGCATTGGCTCGAGGGCGGGTCGCGCGCGAGGGAACTGCGCCGGCGCGAGGGCCGCTGGCGCGTCTGGACCACGCCGTTCGCGGCGGCGAGCAGCGCTCGCGCGCGCGCCGCGCTGGACGTGGGCGCGACGCGGCTCGAGGAATGGAGCTCGTTCCCCGACGAGGTCGAGTCCTTGGCGCGGCAATTCGAGGCCTCCCACGCATTGGTTCTGCGCCGCGATCCGGACTGGCTCGATTGGCGCTTCTTCCAGGGCGCTTCGCGCGCCTTCCGGGCCTTCGGCCTGCGTCGCGCCGGTGCGTTGGCGGGCTGGTTCGTGCTGCAGAAGCCCGGCGCCGACGGCGTCGCATGGTTGGCGGACGCCATGGCGCTCGACGAGGCCGCGTGGGGCGCGCTGGGCGCCCACGCCGCGCGCGTCGCGCGCGAAGCGCAGGCCGTCGCCCTGCGCGCCAACGCCATCGACGGTTCGCCGTGGGCCGCGCGCCTCGCCGCGCTGGGCTTCCTGCCTCCGCGTCGGCAAGACCACCTGATCGTCATCGTCCATCTGCACGATCCCGACCACCCCGTGGCGCGCGAAGCTGCCGACGCCTCGCGCTGGTGGTTCACCGACGCCGACCGCGACGACGAGACCATGGGTTGAGGCGCGCGCCGCGCCTGTCGTAGGCTAGTCTTCCCGGGCGGACCCTCGCCTCCCCATGTCCAAGCACAAGCTCAAGCTGGCGCTGCGCGACGCGTGGGCGCGTCTGTTGTGGGGGACCGGCCTCCACGCGCTCGTCCAGCGCTTGTCCGCCCCGCGAGTGCTCGTGCTGGCCGGCCATTGCGTCTCCGCGCAGAGCAACGCGTCCCTGTCGAAGGACATGAAGATCCGCGCGGCGGACCTCGAGCGCATCCTCGCCGCCTTCGCGCGGCGCTACGACCTGCTGACGATGCGCGAGGCGTCCGAACGCCTGCGTGCCGGCAAGCTCGAGCGTTCCGCGGTCGTCCTGACGATGGACGACGGCTACGTCGACAACTTGACGCACCTGGATCCGCTGCTCGCGCGCCTCGGCGCCAAGGCGACGATCTACGTCGAGACGCGCGCGTTGACCGAGCGGCGGCTCAACTGGACCCACGGCCTGTTCCTGCTGCTCGACCACATGGGCCACGAGCGCTTCGTCGCGCGCTACCGCTCCTTGGCCCGGGACGAGCGGGGCGTGGCGGCGCTGGAGGAGGCCTTGCGCCGCCGCGGGAGCGACACCTACCACATCAAGCGCGTGCTCAAGTACGAGGTGGACCGCCTCGACCGCGAACGCGTCCTCGAAGCGCTGCTCGCGGAGGAAGGGCTCGATGCGCGCGGCTTGTGCGAGCGCCTGTACCTGACCTGGGAGCAGGCGCGCGAGCTGGCGCGCCACGGCCACGAGATCGGCGCGCACACCGAATCGCACGCCATCCTGTCGCGCTGCGGCCCGGCCGAGCAGCGCGCCGAGATCGAAGGTTCGCGCGACGCCATCGCGCGCGAACTGGGCGAGGCGCCGCGTTCCTTCGCCTATCCGTTCGGGCGCGAGTGGGACTTCGACGAGCACGCCGCGCGCGCGGTGGTCGAGGCGGGCTACACCTCGTCGACCACCACCCATCCCGGCACGAATCGACCCGGGGCCGACATGGCGCGCCTCAAGCGCGTCATGATCGACGAGGACGCGCGGCTCGACTTGCTGGTGGCCGAGGCGTGCGGGGGCTTCGACCTGCTGCGGCGCCTGGGCTTCCAGCCGCCCGCCTGAGCGCCGCGCGCGCCCGAGCGATCGCTCAGAAGATCTTGTAGTTGAACTCCCAGCCTTCGTCGCCGCTGAAGGCGAGCAGGAGCAGCCCGCCGAGGACCACCACCAGCGGCACCACGATGTAGGGCCAGTTGTCGCGCAGGAAGTTCTTCATGGCGTGGGCTCGCTTCGTGCTCCCATCCTAGAAAAGCGTGTAGATGAACGGCGCCACGAGCGGCGAGCTGGCGGCGACCACGAGCAGCGAGCCGATGGTCACCAGCACGACGACGAGCGGCATCAAGTACCAATGCCCGCGGCGCGTGAAGGCCGCCAACAGCTCCACGGCCGTGCCGAGGCGCGGGCCCAGCTTGACCACGATGAAGGTCAGGAGCCCCGACACCAGCGCCAGGACGAGCAGCATCGACCACGGCGGCGGGATCGACGCCACGAGGGCCGAGCCGCCGATGGCGAGGCCGATGACCACGGCGACCAGCAGGCCGACCTGCAGGTAGGCGCGCGCGGCCGACTCGTCGGCATGCATGCGGCGGTAGAGCGTGCCGAGGAAAAGCGTCAGCGCGGCCCACAGCGCGAAGGGCTGCCAGCGCAGGGGCTTCGCCGGCAGCGGCGGGAAGTCGGCGGCCTTGGTCGGCGGCGCGAGTCGCCCGCGCGCGTCGAGCTCGGCGTGCAGGAAGCGCGCGAAGGCGTGGTTGCCGGAAGGGTCGAGGTGCCAGTCCGACTCGTAGTACAACGACTCGCCCGCCGCGGCGGCGCGCGAAAGCGCCGGACGCGCGTCGACCGCGGAGATGCCCAGCTCGCGGCAGAGCCCGAGCACGACCTCGACCGGCTGGTCGGGACGGATCCTGTCCTCGACCGCGGCGAACTTGGCGAGGAAGCGCTCGCGCGCCTCCGGCACGATGGCCGCCTTGTTGGGGATGGGCGCCACGAGGAGCGCGGCCCCGTTCTTGGTGCAGGCCTGCTGCAGCCTCAAGAGCGCGGCCATGGTGCGCTCGGCCACCATGGCGTCGACCATCTCCGGCGGAGGATCGACGAAGTAGGCGGTCGATTCGAGGTCCAGCTTCAGCTCCGTCCCGGCGGGCGTCCACAGGACCGGACGGTCGCCGAGGTTCGAGAGGAACGACCCCAACGCGCTGCGCTCCCACCAGGCGCGCTCGCCCGGATCGCGCAAGACCAGCGCCTCGGCCTGCGGCTGCTGGCCGGCGACCAGCGGCTGGAAGCGGGGCTTGGGGAAGCGCCGGTAGGCGGCCTGCGAGTTCCACCACAGGTCGTTGTCGTAGGTGCACAGCACCACGGTGTCGGCGTCGAAGCGGTGCGCGTTCCTCTCGTACCACAGCACCTCCTGGTCCGTGGACCAGCCTTCGGTGCCGGCGTTGACGAGGTCCATCGCGCGGCCCTCGGCGCGGTAGCGGCGTTCGAGCAGGTCGACGAACAGCGCGTCGCGGTCGACGGTGTAGCCCAGCACGAAGGAGTCGCCCAGCACCAGCACCCGGCGGCGGTTGTCGCCGCGTCCCGGGCTCTGCAGCGCGTCGGGCGCGCGTTCGAGGAAGCGCGAGCGCTTGGCCGCGAGCTCGGGGTCCTGCGGGAGGTCCGGCCCGACGAAGTCGTCGCGCAGGCCGAGGGCGTCGATCTGGAACGACACGTCGAACTCGCGCGAGACGCGGCGCGACTCGGCGAAGGGCTGCTTGCTCCAGCCGAGGTCCGGATCGAAGCGGTGGATCGTGGGTTGCGGCCCGGCGCCCATCAGGCGCAGGCCGACCTCCAGCGCGCCGACGAGCATCAGCGCCAGCATGGCGCAGGTCAGCAGGATGTTGAGCCCGCGCATCTTCAGCTCACCATGGCCGTCACCGTGTCGCCCTCGTGGCGCAGGTGGAAGCGGGTCTCGGCGATCTTCTTCTTGGCGTCCTTCTTGACGATGAAGTTGCCGAGGAAGAGCAGGTCCATGCCGGAGAGCGAGAAGGTGTTGAAGGCGTGGGCCGGCGACTCGACGATCGGCTCGCCCTTCAGGTTGAACGAGGTGTTCATGATCACGGGCACGCCCGTGAGCTCGCCGAAGCGGCGGATGACGCCGTGGTAGGCGGGGTTGGTGTCCTTGTGGACGGTCTGCAGGCGTCCCGAGCCGTCCTCGTGCGTGATGGCGGGCAGCACGGCGCGCTTCTCCTCGCGCACGGGCGCCACGTACAGCATGAAGCGCGCGGGGAAGTGCTTGTGCGCTTCGGGGATCTCGAAGAACTCGTCGGCGCGCTCCTCGAGGACGCTCGGAGCGAAGGGGCGGAACGCCTCGCGGAACTTGATCGTGGCGTTGAGCTTGTCCTTCATCTCGGCCCGGCGCGGGTCGGCGATGATGGAGCGGGCGCCCAGCGCGCGCGGGCCGAACTCGAAGCGGCCGCGGAACCAGCCGCAGACCTGGCCGTCGGCCAGCTCGCGCGCCACGCGGTCGTAGAAGCGCTCGTCGTCGGCGATGTGCTCGTGCGGGATCTGGTGCGCGTCGAGGAACTGCTTGATCTGCGCGTCGGTGTAGGACGAGCCGAGGTAGGCGTGGTCGAGCGCCGGACCGCGCGGCCTGCCGAGGAGTTGGTTGTAGGCCCAGTACGCCGCGCCCACGGAGGCGCCGTCGTCGCCTGGCGCGGGCAGGATGTAGAGCTCTTCGAACGGCCCTTGGCGCAGCACCTTGTAGTTCGCCACCGAGTTGAGGGCGACGCCGCCGGCCATGACCAGGTTCTTCATGCCGGTCAGCTCGTGCAGGTGGCGCGCCATCGACAGCACGACCTCCTCGGTCACCTGCTGGATCGAGGCCGCCATGTCGCAGTAGTACGGGTCCAGCGACTTGTCGCCCAGCTTGGGGTCGCGCGCCGGGCGACCGAAGTGCTCGGCGAACTTCGCCGACAAGGTCGAGTCGGGCGAGTGGTGGTAGGCGAAGTAGCGCATGTCGTGCCACAGCGAGCCGTCCGGCGCGATGCGCACCAGTTCCTTGATCTTGTCGACGAAGCGCGGCTTGCCGTAGGGGTGCATGCCCATCAGCTTGTACTCGCCTTCGTTGACCTCGAAGCCGCAGTACGCCGTGAACGCGCTGTAGAGCAGCCCCAGGGAGTGCGGGAAGCGGATTTCCTTGATGATCTCGATCTGCGTGCCGCGCCCCACGCCCATGGTCGAGGTGGTCCACTCGCCAGCGCCGTCGATCGTCAGGATCGCGGCCTCCTCGTAGGGCGAGGTGTAGAAGCTCGCCGCCGCGTGGCTCATGTGGTGGTCGCAGAAGAGGATCTTCCGCGCGTCGATGCCGAGCTTGGCGGCGAGCTGCGACTTGATCCACAGCTTGTCCGAGAGCCAGCGCTGCATCGACTCGCGGAACACGGCGGCGCTCTTCGGGAAGGTCGCCATCGCCGTCAAGAGCATGCGCTCGAGCTTGACGAACGGCTTCTCGTAGAAGACGACGTGGTCGACCTGGTCGATCGTCGCGCCGGCGGTGTCGAGGCAGAACTGGATGGCGAGCGCGGGATAGCCCGAGTCGTGCTTCACGCGGCTGAAGCGCTCCTCCTCGGCGGCGGCGACGAGCACGCCGTCCTTGACGAGGGCCGCCGCGGAGTCGTGGTAGTTGTAGGACAGTCCCAGGACGAGCATGTCAGTCCTGCTTGCGCGCCTGCGCCAAGGTGGAGTTGCGCTCCGGCCACGGAGTCCAGTTGCCGTCCTTGCGGCGCCGCAGGTGCAGCGGGTCGGCGACCAGTTGGTAGACGATGGCGAAGGGGCCGAGCACCCCGTAGTAGAGGACCGACAAGAGCAGCCGCGACATCACGCCGCCGAAGCGCTCGGTGAACTTGGCCAGGGCTTGTTTCATGGGGGACGGCTGGTCTCTATCGGCAGGAGAGACCCAAGTATTGCGGCGGGCGTGGGATGTGACGAGTGCGCGCCGGGTGTATCGGCAGGTTTTTTCCGGTTGGAGGGGGCAGGCTGATGTGTCTCGAGGGGTGCAGGGGGGGCGCACCGCCCCCCATCCCGACACGAACCCAAGGACTAAGTCCAAGACCTGAAGGAGACCACCTTGCGCCCCCTGAACCTGTTCACGCTCCTGTGCCTCGCCACCAGCACCTTCCTGCTCCAGGCCTGCGGTGGGGGTGGCGGAGGTGGTGGCGCCGCGATGCCTCCCACGGCCGACGAACCCATCGAAGTGGACTTGTCGATCGCCGATCTCGGTCTCCCGCCGGGGGTGGAGCTGGTTGGCGCATTCGATCCCCTGGCCGAGGTCTACTTCCTGCGGGCAGGACACCTGGTCGACACGCTGGTGCTGCGGCCTGTCGTCACCGGCGAAGTCTTCATCCCCTCGCTCGGCGACTTCCTGCCGGGTTTCGACGGCATCGGACTGCTGTTGGAGGAAGGGCCGAACGAAGCCCAGTTCACCCTGGCGGCGACGGCGACGCTCGAAGAGCGCATCGTCCGCTTCTCGATCGAGCGCGAACGCCCCGACGACCTGCGGCAGGAGCACCTGGTCAAGTCGAGCGGGCTGCAGCCGGGCGATCGACATGGCGCCTCGCTGGACATCCTGGAGGACTTCATGGTCGTCGGTTCGCCGTTCGAGGACGTCGTCCACGAAGGCGCCACCATCCCCGAGGCCGGCGCGGTCTATGTCTACCGCCGCGAGGGCCAGGGCTGGAGCGAGTTCGCCCGTCTCCAGTCGATCGCGCCCGGCTCGGGCGACCAATACGGCGCCAGCGTCGCCATGGACTTCGGCCGCCTGATCGTCGGCGCCCCGGGCGAGGACGGAGAGGGCGTGCTGGATCTCGCCGACATCAACGAGAACGCCCCCGACTGCGGAGCCGCGTACACCTACAGCCTGCGCGACTCGGGCGTCGAGTTCGATCGCTACCTCAAGCCGGACAACGCGATTCCCAGGAAGACCAAGGGCTTCGGCGAGGCGGTCGCGGTCGATGGCGGACTGTTCGTCGTCGGCGCGCCCAACGAGGGCACCACGGTCGATCCGACGCTCGGCGTCGTCCCAGCGCCCAATGCAGGTGCCGTGTATCTCTTCAGCATCCAGGGCAGCGCGACCCCGCTCCAACGCATCCAGGCGACCGACGCCGCCGCGAACCAAGGGTTCGGTTCGGCGCTGGGCTTTGACGCGTTCCGGTTGGCGGTGGGGGCTCCCGGTGCGAACGGCGCGCGTGGCAAGGTCTATGTGTACGCCCCGGGCAGCCCGTTCCCCAGCTTCGGCATCGAGGCTGAACTCGCCGCGCCCGTGTCGGACCTCTTCGACGGCTTCGGCGCCACCGTGGACATGGACGGCGGCCTGCTCGCGGTGGGCGCGCCGCTCGAGGATTCGGGGGCCGAGGGCGTCGGCGGCAATCAGATCGACGACAGCAAGACCAACAGCGGCGCTGTCTACCTGTTCCGCCGGCAGGCCGTCCAGAACGTCGTCACCTACGAGTTCGAGGACTACATCAAGGGCGTCGGCAATCTGGGCGGCGAACGCTTCGGCACCGCTCTGGACCTGCGAGGCGACCGCCTGTGCGTCGGGGCTCCTCTGCAGCGGCGTCCCGCCCTGGGCGAAGCTCAAGGGCCGATCGCTCCGGTGCGCGCGGTGGGCGCGGCCTTCTTCTACATCCGCCGGGGCGAGGTTTGGGAACTGGGCGCGACGCTGACGGCCCCGAATGCGCACGAAGGAGCCGAGTTCGGGGCGGCCATCGCCATGGAGCTCGCCGACCTGATCGTGGGCAGCCCCAAGGACAGGACCTTCGGCCAGGGCATCGACGCCTCGAGCGTGGTGCTCGTCGGCCAAGGGGGGGGAGCGGTGAACAACTTCCGCTGAGCGCGTGGGCAAGGCACCGAGGCCGCGGGGACGCGACCTCCATGGGGGCGGGGGCGGGCCGTGGTGGTCCCGCCCCCGCCCTTTGCCTTGGGCACCGGAACGGTGCTGGGCCTGGAAAGGTGGCTGCGACAGCCTCGGAGCGACCAGTCTTCGGTACTGCAGCTGGATTTCCGGTTGGACGGGCAGCCGGGAGTTGTCTCGGGGAAAGGAGGGGCCGCGACGGCTCCGAACCTCCCCCTGACCACCACCAGGCAAGACAAAGGACATTCCCATGCGCTTCCCGAACCTGCACGCCACTCTCTGCCTCGCCACCCTGCACTTCGCGCTAGGCGCCTGCGGCGGTGGCGGCGGGGGGGCTCGACCCTACCGGCCGCCGGTGGCGGCAACCCGCTCGCCATCCTCGACCTCGGGCTGCCGGCGGAAGCGGTGCTGATCGGCGAGTTCGATCCGCTTGCCGAGGAGTACGCGCTGCGCCTGCCCTTCCTCGGGGACGAACTCGTGCTGCGTCCGATCTACGCCGACCCGAGCGCCGAGTCGTTCGGCTCGAATGGCCTCGTGGCCGGCAGTCTTGGCGAGCTCGAGGCCGTCGTCGCCGAGGGCGACAACCACTTCGAGATTCTCGCCAGCCTGCCCGCCACCGGCGAACAGCGCACGGTGCGCGTCCTTGTGCAGCGCGAATTCGCCGCGGACCTGCGCCAAGAGAACACCGTCAAGCCCGACAACGCGCAGCCTGGCGATGCGCACGGTCGAGCGATCGCGATGGACGAGAACCTGCTCGTCGTGGGCGCCCCGACAGCGGAGCAAAGCGGCGGCACGCCGCTGCTGGGCGGCGCCGGAGCCGTCCATGTCGTCGAGCGCGATGACGACTCGTGGAAGCAAGTGGCCAGCCTGCGAGCGCCTGCCCCGGGCACTGACGACAACTTCGGCGCCAGCGTGGCCATCGACGGGGACCTCATCGTGATCGGCGCTCCTGGCGAGGATGGCGGTGGCGCGCTGGTCGACCCGCTGGTCGACGAGGGACGCCCCAACTGCGGCGCTGCCTACATCTTCCGCCGCATCGAGGGCGTCTGGACCTTCGCGCACTACCTGAAGCCCGACGACGCCGACCTGCGCCGCACGCGCGGCTTCGGGGCCAGCGTTGCCGTCGCCGGCGATATCGTCGCCGTCGGCGCACCCGAGGAAGGCACGCGTCTGGCCACGGGTGGCTTCCTGGTCCCCGCCGCGCGCGCCGGAGCCGTCTACGCCTACGTGGTGGAAGGCGATGGGTTCCGCTTCGATGGACGTCTGCAGGCGCCGGATGCCGAGGTCGGCGCGGAGTTCGGCAAGTCGCTGGCGGTCTCGGGGCTGCGTCTGGCCATCGGGGCGCCGGGCGCCGGCGAGTTGCGCGGCAAGGTCTACCTGATGCGTCGCGGTTCGCCCGCCGCCGGCTTCCAATTGGAGCGGGAAGTCGTCGCGCCGAACGCGGGCATCCAAGACGGGTTCGGCCAGAGCGTCGCGCTGGAAGGGAGCCAACTCCTGGTGGGCGCTCCGGGCGAGGACTCGGCTGCGGAGCGCGTCGGCGGCAACCAGTTCGACGACTCGGCCGTCGACTCGGGTGCGGCCTACCTGTACGAGCTCAAGGGCCAGCTGATGCTCTTCCAGGGTTACCTGAAGGGGCTCGGCAGCGGGGCCGGCGAGCGCTTCGGCTCGGCGGTGGCGCTGTCGAACGACATCATCTGCGTGGGGACGCCGTTCGACATCGGGGCTGCGTTCGGCGAGAGCAGCGGCAACACGATCCCCATCCGCGCGATCGGGTCGGTCGTCGTCTACACCCGGCGCGGCGGGGTTCTCGAGCTGGCCGACGTGCTGCGCGCCGCGAACTCGCACGCCGATGCGCAGTTCGGCGCGTCGGTGGCGATCGGCGCGGACGACATCGCCGTCGGCAGCCCCGCGGATCGCAGCTTCGGGGCGGGCATCGACGGATCGAGCGTGGTGGTCGGAGGCCCGGGCCGCGGAGCGGTCCTGACCTTCCGCTGAGGATGCGGCGCGCGCGATGCTCGGGAGGCGCGCGCCGGGGTCGGGTGGGGTGGCGGGCCTCGGCCCGCCAAGCGCGAGGGCCGCGTCGGATCTCCGGCGCGGCCCTCGCCTCGTCGTTGGAATGCAGGGGGCGGTCAATCGAGCGTCAACGTGCCGCGCAGGAGGTCCGCGTCGGTCAGGCGCTTGTCCAGATCCGCGTCGCGGTACACGTCGAGCTCGACGCGCGTGCCGCGGTCGAGGGGAGCGACGAGGCGCGCGAGGGACTCCTTGTCGTCGAGGCGCCAGGCGCGCGGGCGGACGCCGACGAGCGGACGCGCGGTCTCGAGCACGTCGCCGGCCTTGAGGCCGAGCTTGGCCGCGGGCGAGCCGCCGCGCACCTCGCGCACTTCGATCCAGCGGTTGCTGCGGCCCTCGACGTCGCGCAGGCGCACGCCGATGCGCTCGTACAACTGGCCGTCGACGCGGTTCCACGGCTCGACCTTGAGCTGGCGCTTGCCGCCATCGCGCTCGACCACGATCTCCACCTCCTTCTGCGCGCTGACCGCGGCGCGCGCGAAGGCGTACTCGTCGGGCTTGGCGACGCCCTTGCCGCCGATGCTGACGATGCAGTCGCCTGGTTGGAGGCCGGCGATGTTGGCCGGGCTGCCCGGAACGACGCTCTTCACCTGGGCGTGGTCGGAAAACTTGACATCGAAGCCGAGCCAAGTGTCCGACGACTCCGGCGCGAGCAGCTGTTCCTCGAGCACCTTGCGCACGCGGTCGACCGGGATGGCGAAGCCGATGTTCTCCGCCACGCTGTTCATCGCGTTGTTGATGCCGATCAACTCGCCGTTGATGTTCAGCAAGGGACCACCGCTGTTGCCCGGGTTGATGCCCGCGTCGGTCTGGATCAAGTCGTCGAACTCGAGGTTCTCCTGCGGGATCTGGATGTTCCTGTGCAGGCCCGAGATGATCCCGGTGCTGACCGTGTAGGTCTGGCCGTAGGGGTTGCCGATCGCGACCACGGTCTCGCCGGGCATCAAGTCGGAGCTCGTGCCCATCGGGATGGCGGGGAACTCGCGCGCGCCGCTGATCCTCAACAGAGCCAGATCCTCCTCGGGGACGAAGCTCTTGACCTCGGCGGTGTAGCGCTTCGAGTCGTACTGTTCGTCGAACTGGACGGTGATGGCGCGCGCACCCCGGATCACGTGGTAGTTCGTGATGATGAAGCCGTCCTTGTGGATGACGACGCCCGAGCCGGAACCTTCGACCTTGCGCGCGAACATGCGGCCGAAGAAGTCCTGCTCGGCCTGCACAGCCTCGGTCTTGATGTAGACGACCGTGGGCGAGGCGTCGCGCGCGACCTCGACGATGGGCGTGACGCGCCGGGCGAGCTTCTGGTCGACCGGGCGACCGCCTGCCTGCGCGAGGAGCGGAGACAGGCACAGGACCGGCAGGAGAAGCGACAAGGTGGTGCGGGGCATGGAGATGGGCGGCATGCTGGTGCGTGGGTGGCGCTAGAGATTACGCAGCGCGGGCCGTGGTGTGAGCGTTGGCGGAGGGGCCTCCGGGGCCTTGGCGGGTGTGACTGAGTGCGGCTGCGCGTGTTCGCAAGTTTCGGCCTCTAGGCGGTTTAGGGTGACGGCGACGATTGTCGCCAGAGATCCGCGGAGATCCATGCGGCGACGGCAATTGAGTCCTGCACGCGGGCTCCAGCCCCGCCGTACCGGACCACTGCGCTGATCGAAAGGCAAACCACCATGTCCAGACTCCTGCTCCCCGCCCTCTTTTTCGCGACGCTCGCCGACACGACCCACGCCCAGTCCCCCGACTGGCTGTTCGACCGCTACGTGAAGGCCTCAAATCCTGGGGCGGAGGACAACTACGGGTATTCGATCGCCATCAGCGGCACCACCCTCGTGGTCGGGGCGCCCTTCGAGGATTCCGGCGCCACCGGCATCAATGGCAACCAGGCCAGCAACTCGGCCAGCAACTCAGGCGCGGTGTACGTGTACCGCCTGACTCCAGGTGCGACGGGCCAGTGGGGTTGGACCCAAACCGCCTACATCAAGGCTTCGAACGCGAACGCGCAGGACCAATTCGGCTACAGCGTGGCCATCGACGGGGACATCCTGGTGGTGGGGGCGCCCACAGAAGACAGCTCGTCCTCCAACGTGAACAACAACCCGCTCGACAACAGCGCGCCCGATTCCGGGGCCGCCTATGTGTTCGTGCGCACCATGCTGGGGGGCATCGAGACGTGGAGCCAGCAGGCCTACCTGAAGGCCTCCAACTCCCAAGGCGACTTGCCTTCCTCTCCCTATGGTGATTGGTTCGGATCTTCCGTCGCGGTGGCCGGCGACCTAGTCGCCGTGGGAGCCCCGCTGGAGGACGGCGGGTCGACGACGATCAACGGCCCGCAGGGCGACGAGTCCGCCTACGAGGCTGGCGCCGCGTACGTGTTTCGACGCTCGGGTGCCAGCTTCTGGTACCAGGAGGCGTACGTGAAGCCCTCGATCGTGACCAGCGGGGTGGGCGGCTTCTTCCCCGTCCCGGGCGGCATGTTCGGCGACTCGGTGGCGCTCTCCGGCAACCGCTTGCTGGTTGGCGCGCCCGGCACCTTCGTCACTGGCGACGCCCAAGGCATGGCGTTCCTGTTCGAGCGCTCGAGCACCACCGGCACCTGGACGCAACGCGAGTCGTTCCAGCCGTCGCAACCCTCCAACTACGCGTACTACGGCATCGCCGTCGACATCGACGGCAATCGCTGCGTCGTCGGCGAACCCTACGCCGACGGCCCGGGCGGACTGGACTCCGGCGCGGCGCACGTCTACCGGCAATCGACCAATCCGCTGTCGACCGCCTGGGTGCTCGAGGCCACCTTGCGTCCCGCGCAGGGTGACGCAGACGATCGCTTCGGCAGGAGCGTCACCATCTCCGGCGACATGGTGGCCGTGGCGGCGCCCGACGAGGATGGAGCCTCCACCGGGATCGCCGGCGATCCTTTCAACGACGCAGCCTTCAACGCGGGCGCTGTCTACACGTGGCGGCGCAACAGCGCTGGCGCGTGGACCGACTCGCGCTACATCAAGGCCTCGAACACCAACGCCAGCGACCGTTTCGGCTCCGCAGTCCACCTGGACGGAGCGCTGCTCGCGGTTGGCGCCATGCGCGAGGACGGCGCCTCGACCAGCGGTCCCTTCGCGCCGTTCGACAACTCGGCCCAGTCCGCCAGCCGGTGGTACAGGTAGGCCGAGGTCGCCACGCAGGACTGCAACCAGAACGGCGTGATCGACAGTTGCGATGTCGCCTCAGGGGTGGGTGACTGCGATGGCAATCTCGTGCCCGACA
>JBEBCR010000148.1:0-4910 GCA_041157565.1 Planctomycetota bacterium
TGCAGGACGCCTACTTCCGCGGCCCATTCACGACCTCGACCCACTCCTTCGATCTTTCGCCTTCCGAGGTCGACCGCATCGCCGACTTCCTGCGCGCCTTCGACACGGGCCTCGCGCCCGCGACGACGTGGCAGGCGACGATGCGCCAGGAGAACGTCGACGCGGTCATGGCGAACGAGTTCGCCTTCCTGCGCGCGCAGGCGGCCGCCGGCCACTGCGAACTCGTCGCCTACCGGTCCGTGCAGACGCCGAGCATGCCGCGCACGGGCGTGTACGACGCGACCACCGGCCAGTTCCGCATGTCGGCCGCCGGCGTCTGGCTGACTCCCGCCGCCTTGGCCGCCGAGGCGCGCGCGGGCGAGCCCGTCACGTTGCTCGGCGTGCCGGTGGGCATGGGCCCGACGATGGGCTACGACCGCGACTTCGACCACCTGTACGACGCCGACGAGTTGGCGCTGGGCACCGATCCCGAGGACGTCGACTCGGATGGCGACAAGTTCCCCGACGGCTGGGAATTGCCGCGCGGCATCGATCCGCTGGCGTTCGACCAGGCTTCGCCCGACACGACGGCGCCGAGCCTCGTCGGTCCCGCGCGCCTCGTCTACCGCACGACGAACACGCTGAAGTTCGAGTTCGACGTCGATGAACTGTCGCGTTGCCACGTTTCCGTGAATGGTGGCACTCCGATCCAGCGCATCCCTCTGGATCACTACGTCGACACGCGCCATTGGGTCGTGCTGGGCAACCTCGAGCCAGACACGAACTACACGATCGGGCTCGAGTTGCGCGACCCCGACGGCAATGTCCGACTCGACACCTCGACGGTGTTCCGGACCGCTCCGCTGCGGCTGCCCGATGCCCTGCGCATCGAAGCGATCACCTTGGGCACGACCACCGGCAGCAATCCACTGTTGCACGCTTCCGTCTCGCTGCGTCGTGGCTCCGCCCAAGCGTTGCCTGGAACACTCGTGGTGGCGGCGGTCTACCGTCGCGTGGGGACCTCCATGCCAACGACCGTGGTCGGCGCCACCAGCACCGTCACCGACGCGTCGGGGAACGCCAACTTCACCGTGGCGTTGCCCAACACGCAGGTCGGCCTTGGCTCGACTTGGTTCGTCGTGCGCGAAGTGCGACCGCCCACCGGCAGCCAGCCCTGGATCAAGGCGCTGGATGCGGAGTTCCACAAGTCCATCGTGTGGTGAGCCGCAGCGGCGGGCTTTTCCGCCTCATTTCCGTCTCGACCGCCCCAGCGCCACCATCCTCAAGGCACCTCCAGGACAGGATGCCCACGCATGGGTACTCTGGCGCGGGCGCTCGCGCGCTTTTTGGCCCCATGTTGCCAGCGCGGTGGCTTGGCGTTGCTGGCGAAAGGTGCGGGCAGGACAGCAGGTTGCCCGCCCGGCTCGCCAACTAGGACATCCTGAACTTCATCAAGGCCAACAGCGCGGCCATGCAGCACGCGCAGGCGCACTCCCTGGCGATTGAATCCCGGTCCCGGAAGACGGGCAGGCACCGGCTAGCCAAGCGACTCGGGGACCATGGAGAAGTTCGCCTACCTCGTGGGCGATGACTCGCGCGGCGGTTTCCGGCTCACTGGCCGCTGGGACGACGTGGTGCTGCGCAAGCGGACGCCCTTCGAGTTCGAGATCGTCGAACTCGAGGGCGAGTGGAAGGTCGTAGGCGTTCGTTCCATGTCCGTGCAGGACTATTGACCCAACTGCCGTACATCCGTCCGTTCCATCCGCCTCGAGGCCGCGCATGGGCGGATTGGCGCTCGACCGCCCTCAGGCGCGCGCCAGTTCGGCGCGCAGGGCGGCCCAGCCCGGCTTGATCGCGCCGAAGATCAGCTCCACGCGCTCGTCGTAGTGGGCGAAGGCGCTCTTCATGCCGTTGATGGCGAGCTTCTCCAGATCGGCGAGCGTCAGGCCGTACTGGCGGTGGGCCAGCAGGAACTCGTCGGTCAGCGTCGTGCGGCTCATCAGGCGGTTGTCGGTGTTGAGCGTGACGCGGAAGCCCTTCTTGAAGTAGTGCGGGAAGGGATGCTCCTCCAAGCTCTTCGCCGCGCCGGTGTGGATGTTCGACGACAGGCAGATCTCGATCGGCACGCGGTGGTCGAGCACGTACTGCGCCAGCGCGCCCAGCGAGACAACCTCGCCCTTGTGGAGCACCATGTCCTCGACGAGGCGCGTGCCGTGCCCGATGCGGTGCGCGCCGCAGTACTGCAGCGCCTGCCAGATGCTCTCGGGGCCGAAGCTCTCGCCGGCGTGGATGGTGATGGAGAAGTTGGCGCGCTTGGCGAACTGGAAGGCGTCCTCGTGGTGCTTGGCCGGATGCCCAGCCTCCTCGCCGGCGAGGTCGAAGCCCACGCAGCCGCGCGAGCGCCAGGCGACGGCGAGCTCCGCCATCTGGTAGCTGAGCATCGACGACATGTTGCGCATGGCGCACACGATCAGTCCCACGTGCACGCCGAAGTCGGCGCGACCGCGCTCGAGCCCGCGGCACACGGCGGCCATCACGCCGTCGAGGCCCAGTCCCCGCTGCGTGTGGAAGTGCGGGGCGAAGCGCACCTCGGCGTAGACCACGCCGTCGAGCTGCATGTCCTCGACGAACTCGTAGGCGACGCGCTCGAGCGCCTCGGCCGTCTGCATGAGCGCGATCGTGTGCCGGAATCCTTCGAGGTACAGCGGCAGGGACCCGCGTGCGGCGCCGGCGGCGAACCACTCGGCCAGGCGCTCTTCGTCCTGGTGCGGCAACTCGCCATGGCCGCATTGGGCGGCCAGCTCGAGCACGGTGCGCGGACGCAGGCCGCCGTCGAGGTGCTCGTGCAGGAGCACCTTGGGAGCGCGCTGCAGCAGCGCGCGCGAGAGCGGAGCGGGACGGTCGGGGTTCGCGGGGGTCGAACGGCTGTCCATGGGTCGAATCTAGGGCTTTTGCGCCGGGAAATCGAGCCGGGGCGCGCGCCGAGGCCCAACCCGTGGAGCCGACCGGCGGCCTCGACTATCCTCTGCGCCTCAAATGAACAGCCCGATCCGCGTCCGCTTCGCACCGTCCCCGACCGGCAAGCTGCATGTGGGCGGCGCCCGCACCGCCCTGTTCAACTGGGCCTACGCCCGCGGTCGCGGGGGCAAGTTCCTGCTGCGCATCGAGGACACCGATCCCGAGCGCTCGACCAAGGAGTTCGAGACGGCGATCCTCGAAGGCCTGCGCTGGCTGGGCATCGACTGGGACGAGGGCCCGGACGTCGGCGGCCCGCACGCGCCGTACCACCAGCGCCTGCGCATCGAGCGCCACCGCGAGTACGCGCAGAAGCTCTTCGGCATGGGCCGCGCCTACCGCTGCTTCTGCAGCCGCGAACGCCTCGAGGAGCTGTCCAAGCGCCAGGAGGCCGCCAAGGAGCGTCTGGCCTACGACGGGCTCTGCCGCCGCCTCTCCAAGGAGGAGAGCGAGCGCCGCGCCGCCGTCGAACCCTTCGTCGTGCGCTTCGCGGTGCCCGCGGGCGAGACGCGCTTCCTCGACCACGTGCGCGGCGAGTGCGTGTTCCAGAACGCCGAGGTCGAGGACTGGGTGATGGTCAGGAGCGACGGCAACCCGACCTACAACTTCGTCGTCGTCTGCGACGACATCGACATGGAGATCACGCACGTGTTCCGCGGCGAGGAGCACCTGGTGAACACGCCCAAGCAGGTGCTGCTCTACAAGGCCTTCGAGGCCAAGGTGCCGGAGTTCGGCCACTTGCCGCTGATGCTCGGCACCGACAAGAAGAAGCTCTCCAAGCGCACCGGCGACACGGCGCTGCAGGACTACCGCGACAAGGGCTACCCCAAGGCGGCCATCGTCAACTTCCTGTGCCTGCAGGGCTGGTCCATCGACGGCGAGCGCGTCGTGTTCAGCGTCGACGAGCTGGTGCAGCGCTTCGACATCAAGGACGTGCAGAAGGCCGGCGCCATCTTCGACCTCGACAAGTTCGTCTGGCTGGCGGGCGAGTACATCCGCCACGAGCCGCTCGAGGCGCTGGCCGTCAACTGCGCGCCCTTCGTCGTGCAGGCCGGGCTGATGACCAGCGAGCAGATCGGCGCGCGGGTCGAGTGGTGGCTGTCGATCGTCGGCGCCGAGCGCGAGCGGCTGCGCACCTACGCCGACCTCGTCGGCCGCATGCAGTACCTGTTCGCGCCGGACGAGAACCTCGCCTTCGACGCGGCGGGCGAAGCGGCGGCGCGCAAGCACGAGAACCGCGTGGCGACGCTTTCGGCCTTCCACGGCTGGCTCGCCGAGCGCGCCAAGTCCGGCTACGACCCGGCCAAGGTGCGCGACGAGGCCAAGCAGTGGGTGGCGGCGCAGGGTTGGAAGATCCCGCAGTTGTTCCAGCCGCTGCGCCTCGCCCTGAGCGGCCAGATGGGCGGCCCCGACGTGTTCGACATGATCGGCTGGCTGGGCGTCGAGCGCTCGCTCGCGCGCATCGCCGACGCCGCGCGCCGCCTCGCCTGAGGGGAGGTGGTGACCCGGCGCGGCCTCGACGCGCCCTGGCGCGAGTCGGCGCCGCGGCGCCCGCGGCGGTGCCGCGCCGGGGACGCCTCGCGCCGGGCGTCGCGTCCGCCGCTACAGCGTCGCGGCGTTCCTGCCGATCACCGTGGCGATGGACTCCCGCACGCCCAGCTCCGAATCGTCCTGCGAGCGCGCCTTCGCCCTGGCGTCCGCCTGGATGGACGGCACCTTGGCGGGGGACGAGCGCAAGTCCTTCGGCGCGCACCTCGCCTCCTGTCGCGAGTGCGACGCCGAACTGCGCGCGCGCCTGGCCTCGCGCGCCGCCGGCGCCGCCTGCGAGGAGCTGCGCAACACGCCCGCGAGCGGCGCCCTCCCGCGCATGGCGCGGCGACTCGGCCGGTTCCGCGGCGCCTTGCTGCTCGCCTGCG